>DAOTWO010000384.1:0-5039 GCA_034435855.1 Thermomicrobium sp.
ATCCAGAGCATCGTCACCGAGCTTTCGGGCGAGAAGATCGACGTGATCGAGTGGTCCTCGGACATCCGCACATTCATCGCGAACGCACTCAGCCCGGCGAAGCCGATCACCGTGATCCTGAACGAGGATGAGAAGGTCGCACGGGTCGTTGTCCCGCCCGAGCAGATGTCGCAGGCCATTGGTAAGGATGGGCAGAACGCACGGCTCGCATACAAGTTGACTGGTTGGCGGATCGACATCAAGGATCCAGACTCGTTGAAGGGCGAGGAAGCCTTGCTCGTCCGCGCTGCGACGAGCTTGCCCGAGCTGCCGCCTGACCTCATGGCACTCGGTCGCCAGCCGCGCCTCGTCCGAGCAGATGGTACCTTCAGCATCCGCGAGCGGGAGTTCGGTCCGCTGCCCAGCGATCTCATCATGAAGAGTGTCGATATCGAAATCGTCAACGGCGTGGTGAACGTATACTACGACCGTGAACTCCGCGCCCGGTACGATTTCGAGACTGGCCGTGAGCTACCATTGACTGATGATGAAACGGCCAACGTTCGTTGACACCCGTTTCGCAGGGGGTCGTGACGATGAGCGAGCGTCCCGACCGAACGAAAGGGCGTGGACCGCGCCTCAAGCATCTGCCGGTACGCACATGTGTCGCGTGCCGCGCCCGTGACTTGAAGCGCACATTCGTTCGTATCGTCCGGACACCGGACGGGACGCTCGCCATCGATCCGACTGGCAAGCGGAGCGGCCGCGGCGCCTATCTCTGCCGACGGTTCAGCTGTTGGGAGCGTGCTGCTACGACGGACGTGCTGGAACGCGCGCTCCGCGTGCCGGTATCACCGGAATTCCGGGCAGAACTCTTACGCTGGGCCGATCTCCATATTCGCCGCGAGGAGCCGCCCGCGAACGAGACATCACTCGAACAGGAGGAACAACCATGAGTACAAAAGCAAAGAAGCAAGCTCCCACAAGGCCTGAGCGCTCGACACCAACAACGCAGCGCAGCGGTAGCGGCATCGCCACGGTCAAGGGGCCGATCGAGATCGGTAGTGTCATCACGGTCGGCGAACTCGCTGAGGCGATTGGTGTCAGCGCAGTCGAATTGATCAAGGCACTCATGCAGCGACGTGTCATGGCGAGCATAAACCAGCAGATCGACTTTGAAACGGCCGCAGCGGTCGCCGCCGACTTCGGCGTCGAGCTCGTTGAACGGACTCCCGAAGCCGTCCAACAGGAGAAGAGCTTGGCTGAGATCGTCCGGCTGAGCGCACAGGGGCCCGGGGCCGTGCCGCGTCCTCCTGTTGTCACAATCATGGGGCATGTCGACCACGGGAAGACGAAGCTGCTCGACGCCATTCGGCACACAAATGTCGCCGAGGGCGAGGCTGGCGGGATCACGCAGCACATCGGTGCCTATCAAGTCGAGGTCCAGGGCCGCAAGATTACTTTCCTCGACACCCCGGGCCACGAGGCCTTCACCGCCATGCGCGCCCGCGGTGCCCAGGTCACGGACATCGCGGTCTTGGTGGTTGCAGCTGACGACGGGGTGATGCCGCAGACACGGGAAGCAGTCGCTCACGCCCGTGCGGCGAATGTGCCGATCATTGTCGCGATCAACAAGATTGATCTACCCACGGCCAACCCTGCCCGCGTCAAGCAGCAGCTGGCAGAAATCGGCGTCATCCCGGAGGAGTACGGCGGTGACGTGCCTGTCGTCGAAGTGTCGGCGAAACAGCGACTTGGCATCGAGGATCTGCTGGAAATGATTTTGCTCGTCGCTGATTTGCATGAGCTTCGGGCGAACCCGAACCGGCCAGCTATCGGCGTAATCATCGAGGCCAAGATCGATCAGAAGCGGGGTCCCGTCGCGACGGTCTTGGTCCAGACGGGTACCCTCAAGCTCAACGATATCGTGGTCGCTGGTGCGACATGGGGACGTGTCCGCGCCATGTTCGACGACCGCGGCCGAAAGGTACGTCGCGCCGAACCCTCCATGCCAGTCGAGATTCTCGGCCTCGAGGAAGTGCCGGAGGCAGGCGACTACCTCCAGGTTGTCGAGGATGAGCGTACCGCCAAGGAAATCGCCGCGCAGCGCGCACTCAAGCGCCGTGCTGAGGCATTTGCTGAGACGCGCGTCATCAAGCTCGACGAGTTCCACAAGGGGCTCCAGCTTGGCGAGACGCGCGAACTGCGCCTCATCCTGAAGGCGGACGTTCAGGGAAGCCTGGAGGCGATCCAAAACGCTCTGGCTAAGCTCAATGAAGAGCTCGAAGGTGTCGGTATCACTGTTCTCCATGCCGCCACTGGTGCTATCTCGGAGTCGGACGTCATGCTTGCCGCGACGACCGGCGCGATCGTCATTGGCTTCAATGTCCGTCCTGACGTTGCCGCCCGGCGTGCAGCGGAAGCGACCGGTGTAGACATTCGGTACTACGATGTCATCTACCATCTACTAGAGGATGTTCGTGGTGCCGTCACCGGCTTGCTCGCACCTGAAACGCGAGAAGTCGTTGACGGAGTCGCCGAAGTACGAGAAACGTTCCGCCTCCCGAACCGAGCGGTCGCAGCCGGTCTCTACGTTGTGAGTGGGAAGGCTGTACGCAATGCTCGCGTCCGGGTCATCCGGGACGGAAAGGTGATCCACGAGGGTACGGTCGCCTCGTTGCGCCGATTCAAAGAAGATGTCCGGGAAGTCGCCGCGGGCTACGAGTGTGGCTTGACCATTGATGGCTTCAACGATATCCGCGTCGGCGATCACATCGAGTTCTATCACATCGAACAGGTCCCGCGCGGGCGCTGATGACGCGCCCGCGCAACCGGCCGCGCGGAAGGGAGGGCAAGCGATGTCGAGCTATCGACATGCGCGACTCGCAGAGTTCCTGCGTGACGAGATCAGTGCCATCATCCAACGTGAACTCCGCGATCCCCGCCTCGGTTTCGTCAGTGTCACACGCGTCGAGCTCAGCCCCGACCTCCGTCATGCGCGTGTTTTTGTCTCCGTGTACGGCAGTCACGAAGAACAAGAGGCGGCATTGCAGGCACTCCAGGGTGCCGCCGGCTTCATCCGTCGGTTGATCGCCCCTCATCTGCACACAAGACACATTCCTGAACTGCATTTTAAGCTTGATCGGTCGCTCGAACACGCGGAGCAGGTCGCGCGCCTGCTGTATCAGATTCAGCGAGAACGACAAACTGACACGGCAGGAACGAGTAAAGACGATGACCACTCGTGAACCGAACCACAGTACGGGCTTCGAGGGTCGCGCCGCCTGGCAACTGCTCGCCAGCGCGCGCACGGTGTTGATCGCCACGCACGCAAATCCCGATGCCGACGCGGTCGCATCGATTTTGGCTCTTCGTTTAGCCCTCGCTGAAGTGGTCTCTAACGTGATCTGTTTGACGGGAGATGGTCTAGTCCCCTCAAGCTTGACTTTTCTCCCAGCCGCCGACCTACTGATCCGTGACCCTGCAACCGTGCACGAGACACCCGACTGTATTGCGCTCCTCGATTGCGCTGATCCAAGTCGGCTCGGACCGTTCTTTCACTTGCATTCCAACTGGTTCGAGGGCCAAATACCAATGGTGAACATTGACCATCACATTACGAATACGCGTTTCGGACACGTCGACCTCATCGATCCGAACGCGGCTTCAACGACCGAAATATTAGTGCAATGGTTCCTGACGGTTGGTGTCACGATCACGCCCGATATTGCTACCTGCTTGCTTACGGGACTCTATGGGGACACGCTGAGTTTTCAGACGACAAGCACCAGCGTCCGCGCACTGGAATTCGCTGCTCTCCTTCTGCGCCTTGGCGCCCGTCATGAAGAGATTGTCAATAACCTCTTTCGGCGGAAACCGGTTTCCACGATCCGCTTGTGGGGCGCTGCATTGAGTCGAATCCGTGTCGAACCGCCGTTGATTTGGACCGAAATTACGCGGGACATGCTCCACGAGACTGGCGCGACGCCTCTTGAGGGAGAAGGAATCGTTAATTTTCTCAGCGGAGCTGAGGGCACAGTGGTGTCGCTGCTCTTTTACGAACAGCCCGAAGGTTGGCGGGTGAGTCTGCGCTCCGCTGACTCCTTGGTTGATGTTGCCCAATTGTGCCAGCGGTACGGTGGCGGTGGACATCCCCGTGCTGCTGGTTGTCGTTTGCCACCTGGAGAAGCCGCTCGCCGCGCATTCCTCAACGACCTTCGTGCAATGGTCACGGAACTTCTGGCAACCCGGCCACACTCGAGGTAAGGAGCAGTGCACGGTATTTTGCTCATCGACAAGCCACGAGGTTGGACTTCACACGACGTCGTAAACTGGGTTCGTAAGCGACTCCGTACCCGCTCGGTCGGTCACGGCGGAACGCTCGATCCTGCTGCCGAGGGACTTCTCCTTATCGCGGTTGGGATCGCGACGCGGCTCATCCAGTACGCGATCGACGCAGACAAGTCATACGTTGCCCATATTGTGCTCGGGGTTTCGACCACGACCGACGACCTGGAGGGCGAGCCATCTCAGGCCTCACCGGCGAGCCAACCGCCAAGTCTGGCTCAGCTCCATACTGCTCTTGAGCGGTTCCGCGGCTCGTTCGAGCAACGTCCCCCTTCCTATTCTGCGGTCAAGATCGGAGGCACCCCGGCATATCGTCGAGCTCGGGAACAGAGAGCCACCGAGCTCCGTCCCCGGACGGTCTTTGTCCGCGACTTGCAATGCCTCCACTACGACTATCCGGACCTTATCGTCTCCATTGAGTGCAGCAAGGGTTTTTACGTCCGTTCCTTGGCGCGCGACCTGGGAGCACTCCTCGGCACGGGAGGATACCTGCACGGGCTCGTTCGAACGCGTATTGGCACGTTCACACTGAGTGAGGCCTGGTCACTCCGGGAACTGGAGCGCTGCCTTACTCGTGAAACATGGCCTCTCCTCGCACAACATCCCGACATGCTCGTCTCGTCTCTTCCGGTTCTGCTTATACCGGAGCAGCAAATAACGGCGTGGTATCATGGCGCACCGGTGCGGTCTTCTGAGGCCGCGCTCCCAGAGAC
>DAOTWO010000385.1:0-5154 GCA_034435855.1 Thermomicrobium sp.
AAGTCACGGGGCCGTTGACCGCGGAGCTTGGTGGGATCAGTGCGGAGTTGCTCGAGCAGGTCAGGCGAGAAGAGGCCGCCGACCAGGCGAATGGCGGGGGTGGTGGTACTGGTGAGGTTTGGGGTCCGAGAGACTGTCAACACCAGGAGCCCTTCCTCACCTGCCTCGGTCAGCACTCGGAATATCTCCTGTTCTCTAGTGTGACACAGTGTCCACCGTAAGGAGAAGGGGGCTCTCATGGGAAGCCGGGACGGCGCGTGTTTCAGCCGGGAGCGCGGCGCGCTGGCGCGTATGCTTAAAATATTGTAAAAGCGATCTCGATTAGACCAAGGAGCGACCCATGAAGCAGGTGATCGGACGCCGCGGAGGCCTGGTCGGCGCGGGAGCGTTGGTCGTCGCACTCGTGGTGGTTGCTGTTTGGTGGGCCAGGACGATCCAGCAGGGAGAGGAGTTAGCGTGGCTGTCTGGAGTAGATGGACGGGTCGTCGTTGTGGACGCTGAGCGTGCCCGGCAGATCGCCGAGCAGTTCACGGGCGGAAAGCGCGTACTGAGAGACCCGAGGATGATTGAGACGCCGAGTGGCGTGATTTGGGAAGTTGAGACAGAGAGCGGAGTACTCCTGATTGACGGGATCACCGGAGTGGTATTAACGCAAGATATCCCAGTCACAGCGGTTGCTACGCTTCAACCAGCGGAAGCACAGCGGATCGCAGAAGGGGACCGGCAGGGGCTCCGCTTGATCGGTCAGCCGGAGCTTGTGCTCTACCAGGGGACCTTGGCCTACCGTGTCGTTTTCGATCGGGGCATCGTCTACGTAGACGTGCAGACGGGGCGCATCCTGCTCGACGCTATCGGAGGTGACAATACCGGTCGTGTGATGGGCAGCCCGACTGAGCAGATGAGAGAAGGCAAGGGATCCGACCAAGAGCAGGAAGATGATGAAGAAGATGAAGATGATGAAGAGGAGGAAGACAACGAGGAAGAGAACAAGGAGGGCAGGGACAAGGAGGATTTGGAGAACGAGAGGAAGTCACCGTGAGAGTGCTATTCCAGTGCGCAGTAGATTCGCAGCGGGCACCCGACTCCGCGGGATGCCAATGGGATGCGTCGACACCATTCGACGAGTGGAACGCGAGCGATGCGCGAACTTCGCTTTTGGGCGATGGGTTGTCAGATGGCGGTGCTCCTTGAGGCCGAGGGGCCGGCTGCGCAAACGGTCTTGGAGGCGGTACCAGAGTGGTTCGCCACGTGGGAGAACGTTCTCAGCCGCTTCCGGGCGGACTCCGAATTGACCAAGCTTAACCAACACTCTGGGCATTGGACGCAAGTCAGCGACGTTCTGGCCGAGGTGCTGCGCGTTGCACTGGAGATGGCCGAGTCGAGTGGTGGTTTGGTGACGCCGACGATTCTCACGGCGCTTGAGGCGGCCGGTTACACACATCCGTACGAGATCATGCAACGAGCGGGAGCGGACCTCGCAACGCCGTCTGTGGAGGGCGGGTCAGCGGCTCCGGCTCCGGACTGGAGAGCGATTCGGATCGAGGGTAATTGGGTCGCGCTGCCGGCAGGGGTCCGGGTTGACCTTGGGGGGGTGGCGAAGGGCTGGGCAGCAGAGCAGGTGGCGAATCAGCTCGCCGAGTTCGGCCCCTGCCTCGTGGATGCGGGTGGGGACATAGTGGTCCGTGGTCCACGACGAGATGGGGAACCCTGGGTCATCGGGGTGATGGACCCGATGGCGCGCGACCAGGACCTGGCATTGCTCGCCCTCGAGCAGGGTGCGGTAGCGACATCTGGACGGGACTATCGTCGGTGGCTGCGCAGCGGTCGACACTTTCACCATCTGATCGATCCACGGACTGGACGCCCGGCGGAGACCGATGTGTTGACCGCGACAGCGTTCGCACCGACCGGGCCGGAGGCTGAGATGGCGGCGAAGGTGATGCTGCTTCTTGGGAGCGATCAAGGGCTCTCCTGGATCGAGCAACGGCCACGTTACGCTGGTCTTGTCGTCCTAGAGCATGGGGAGCCGCGCGTCCGATTCAGCTCCAGGATGCATCCTCTGTTGCTCGCCCCTGCGTGACGAAAAGCGTCTTGGGAGGATCACCAAGAGTCACGTGCCGTCGCGCTGTAGAGTGAATCGTTTCTTACTGCTGTGTCTGTCCGTGAGATCCTCTCTGCCTAATGCGCCCTCCACAGTGCCTGGCGAGGGACCGCGTGTCCCTGTAGCCAGTGCGAAGGTTGTCTGACCAGCGCTCTGCCACGAGACAGCTCAAACACCGTCCTTGGCGCGCAGGAACCCTCCTCACCCAGCAAGGAGGCGCTCGACAGGCTTCCCAGAGGTGGAACACACCGAGGTCTGTCGCGAGGCGGATAACCCCCGAGCAGGACAGATGGCGCTCCGCAGGTCGCAGCTGTAGTGACCACGTGCGTGTCTCCGTGAGCTGGACGCGCTGATTCTTCGCGCGGTTGTCCCCGCTGCTCCGATCACCGCCCCAAAGAGGGAATCCCCAACCGTGTGAGAGTTTACTCTACGTTTACACAGGGCTCTTACGATAGCTGTAACGGACAAGCGGGGCGGACGCCTTAGTGGAGGGGAGCCCGAACCATGTCGCGCAGAGTGTTAATTGTGGCCGTACTCTTAGCGGGGATGTCTCTGGCGGTATTGAACGCGGTGGCGTCGTCGCTTGGAAGTCGACCAAAAGATTCGACACCGACGTCAGAGCCCTCGGCGACGCAGGTGGTGGAAGTGACTGCCGCGTTGACACCCACAGTGCAGGGACCGACACCGGTCGCGACGCCAGCGGTGGCGGAAGCAATGGCGGTTCAGGTGGCACTCTCTCGGGCCAACGGAGCGCGGCTCCTTAGCGCGCCCAAGCTTGTGCGGGTGGAGAAGGGGCTGGCATGGCAGGTGCTCACGGAGCGTGGGGTTGTCTTCGTCGACGCGCAGAACGGGTCAGTCTTGTATAGTGGCATTCCGGTTGAAATGACGCCAACGCCGGAGCCGTCTCCCGTCGTCGGAACTGCGGCTCCGGATGGTGTCATGAGCAACACTGTGAATGCGGGTGCTTCCACCGCGGCGCCGCAACCTGCTCCCAGTGTCTCGACGTCGATGCCAAGCTACCCGGTGACTCCCAGTCAAGCAGCAGCGACCGTGTTCACGCTTGTGCCAGGTGCGCGTATCGTGGCTGGTCCCGAGCTCGTGATGTTCCAGGGAGTACCAGCATATGAGGTCGTGCTAGATCTCGGAGTAGTGTATGTCGATGCCACGACTGGTGCTGTCCTGTATGACGGGACGACGGTCTCGCCAATGCCAGGATCTGCTCCAGCTCAGCCGGCGATGGACGACGACGATGAGGATGACCGGCGGGGCCACAAGGACAAGGACCGGCGGGACAGGGACGATCGCCACGATGACGATGAGCACGAGGACCACGATCACGATGAGGATGATGACGACTGAAGATCAGCAGCAGAAGTGACAGTGGGAGAGCAGCACGATGAGCGATGAGGCACGACCAACGATGCAAAAACCGGTGCGACGCAGCAATGGGCCACACCGACGTCCCGGTCCGCGGAGCGTGACGGAACTGAAGGTGTTACTTGCCGCCTGCTCCGTGAGTGCGACGATCGCGGGATGGGCGCTGATCAGCAACCGAGATGCCTTGTCGGACATGGTCGTCGCGGCCGAGGATCCTGAGCAGACGATGACGACGTTGCTGGACGCTGCCACGGATGTTGCTCCGTCAGAGACTGTAACCCCCACTGTCACATCGCAGGACATCCCGGTCGTTGACCTCAGTCATCTACCCAGAGCGCCGGTGATCGTGCTCCCTGCTTCGCCGAGCGCAAATCAGCTGCCGGGCAGTAGTGCAGGAGCGTCACTCGGAAGTTCGCCTGCGGTTCCGGCGAGTGCACCGCCCAGTTCGGCGCCGTCGACAGCGGTGCAGCAGCCCCAAGGGGCACCCACTATCCGTACGGTGACTGCGCCGCCCACGCGTCCTGTGCCGGCAGCGCGACCGGCAGCACGCACGCGCTCCTCACAATAGGGTTGGGGGAAGGGGACATCTATGCAGACAAAGCACCAATCGCTCGAACAGGATCTGAATGAACTCGGAGGGTGGTCTCCCGTCACGGTGGTTATGCTCCTCACCGCATTGGTCGTCGGCGAGGTTGTTGGGCTGTTACTCCTTCCGCAGTGGTTGCCCGGCCTCAGTTCATCGCTGCTCGGTGAGAACCAAAAGGTGTACTGGTATCTCGCGCGATCGAGTGGGGTCGTGGCCTACATCCTGTTGTGGATGTCGCTCGTGCTTGGCGTGCTCCTGAGTACAAAGACGGCGAGCCGATGGCTGGGCCAGCAGGTGAGTCTGGAGTTGCATCGGTTCTCCAGTGCACTGATGGTCGTGTTCGCAACGTTTCACGTGGTTGTCCTCTTGGGTGACCAATGGATTCGGTACACGATCTGGCAGGTTGTAATTCCCTTCGCGAGTGAACAGTATCGGCCCTTTTGGGTAGGACTTGGGCAGATCGGCTTCTATGCAGCGCTGGCCGTCTATGGCAGCTTCTGGTTGCGTAAGTTCCTGACGACGCGCGGTTGGCGACTACTTCACTATGCCGGCTTTGTCGTCTTTGTACTGCTGACCCTGCACGGCTTATACGCTGGCACTGACGCGGAGACGCTGCGTCCGCTCTACCAGGTAGCTTTGTACACGCTGCTCTTGTCGGTATTCATCCGGGTCTTGATGCGGTTTCAGGCGTCCCGGACCCAGCGAGTGGCTTCACTGGCTGCCCCGGAGGCAGCGTCTGATGCAGGTTCGAGAGCAAGTGAGGGTCTGCCTTCGTGACCCCCAGGAGAGCGTGTGGTCCGTCACATGTGGGTGGCGATGAAGACATTGGCCGCAAATCGTCCTGGTGCTCTTGGACCGTATGGAAGCACATGCCGCCCACTCGTCGAGCTCGCCCCAGAACAGGAATGAGGCTCCATGACCCGATCAGCGGCTTGGAGCGCTCAAGGCGTCAAGTCGAGGTTGGGTTGCAAGACGACGAGGGCGATCAAGTCCGGCGGCCACAGTGGCTGCACGGTCACCTCGCGGCGGGGGAGTTCCGCAGCCGCACGCAGACGGCGATGAGCCTGCTCGAGGCCCGCTGCGCGTTCCT
>DAOTWO010000386.1:0-10474 GCA_034435855.1 Thermomicrobium sp.
GTGACGCCGGTCAGGATGTGCACGCGTTCTCGTTCGACAAGTTGCCGGGCTTTGGCCAGCGCCTGATCCGGATTGCCAGCTGTATCCTCGACCTTAAGTTGGAGTTCCCGACCAACGACCTCGGTACCGAACTCGTTCAGGGCAAGCTGAATGCCACGAACGAGATTCTCCCCAAGTGAGGCGAACGGCCCCGAAAGCGCGACGATCATACCGATCCGCACCGGGTCGCTCCGCAGGGAAGAAGCCGTGGGAGTCACGGCCCCACCTCTCACATCAGACGTCGTGGGTACCGGAGGATCACTCCCACGGAATCCGAGCGAGCCGGTTCGGCACGCAGCCAGGAGCGCGCTCGTCGCCAATGCCCCTGCCTGGAGCAACTGGCGACGCGAGAACCGCGCCTCATGCATACTGCCCTCTCCTTCGAGTCTAAGCGAGACACGACATTAATTGATGACGTATATTAATGGCTAAATATTACCGTGTCAAGCTACGGAAGTAGCACTCACTCGGTGGACAATGAAGGAGACGTGACTCGCCCACAGTTCGGTCAGTGGGAGGAGGCATCGGCGCGTCTCGTCAGCAATTTCCGGGGCCAGCTCTCCACCGCACAGGACCACGCCCACTGACGGTACGCGCGGCGAGAAGCGCTTTGCACGGGAGCTGCGGCCACGTTGAGCCCGTTCGCCGACCTTGCATCCGTGAGCGCGCTCGTCAACTGCCCGCACGCCGCCGTGACGCCAGCCGAGCGGTCCAGCACCCTCGCACTGCAGCTGCAGGTAGTCCCGCGTGGCCATTCCGCCGCAGCTGAGGAGTCCAACAGAGATCATTACTGATCGTCTGCGACCTATTGCACACGGCAACTCAACCAATTACACTCCGAGCGAACTGCCACGACGGCCAGAGTGCATCGTAGGCTCGGGTGGGAGGTCGGTAATGCGACGGCGGACGGTGCGGAGTTTCGTCAGTGGTTTGGCACTCGGCGCGGTGCTGGGTGCGCTGCTAATCTGGCTGAGCACCCCGCAGCGCCGCGAGCTCCGGCCGGAGTGGCGCGAGCGCATGAGCGGTGTCGTCGACCAGGCGCGTGCGAGCGGTGAGCGGCTCGCTGCCACAGTGCGTCAGCAGCTTGCCGCGACGCGGCAGCGCCTCGCGAAGCAGAGCGAGGACGGTCGGGAGGCGAGGGAGAGAGGAGAGGCAGCCTCGACTTCCGAGAACATGGAGGTCCGGTCGGAGAGCTGAGTGACCATGCTGAGACGAGTGCGCACCGCAGCCAAGTTCTTTACCTGGGGTCTTTTGCTGGGGCTGCTCTTCGCGCCCACAAGCGGCCAGGAACTTCGGCGTCGGCTGATACGTCGGGGAGCGGATCAGATTGTGTCGTGGGCCAGGAGCATACGAGACCTCCTGATTCGTTCTTTGTAGCAGCTTGTACCCCAGGAGCCGGGGCAAAGTGCCGATTGTTTTCACGGTAAAAAGCTCAACCATCTTCAAGTCATGATGTTACACTTGGCTTGTGCTCTCGATACATCGTCACATCCAATTGATTGTTCTGCAGCTTTACGATAACCACGCGACAAGTGAAGGGGTATTTCGGTCTAACCGTTCTTGCGGACCGCCTCCCGAAGCCCAATCATATATCCGATGGCAAAAATTCTTGCTAGCCCTCCCTCGCTTGAGAGGACCAGTCCTTCTCCCTCCATATTCGGAGCATGATCCGGTCGTATCACACCATTGAAACCGGTCTCATAATGTGCTCGCATTGCCTCAAACATGTCAGTCTGGCCTTCGTCATGGAAGGTCTCCACGAAGTGTGTTGGTCCACCACGGACATCGCGAAAGTGAACAAAGTGAATCTTCCTCTGGGCACCAAAATGACGGATCCACCGGGGGACATCGACCCCCATTGAAGACACGGTGCCCTGACAGAATGTTAGTCCATGATACGGACTAGGATATAAATCCAGCGCTCGCTGCATTGCCTCGGGGGAAATCAGGATACGGCCAATCCCTCGTAGCGAGGGAACCGGTGGATCGTCTGGATGGAGCGCAAGCTTGACACCTGCTGACTCCGCCACTGGGACAATGGCACGAAGGAAATACTCGAGGCTCCGCCATAACTGCTCAGCCGGTACGATCCCCACCTCGGTTGGACCAGCTCGCTCCATTAACTCGTGCTGATACTCACAGAAGAGTGCACCGCCACGGATGGGAGTCGACATCGAGGTCCGCGCCCAACCGATCACGGCCATCCAATTCCAACACCAGACCGGAATTTCCAGTCTGCCCATATTCCTCAGAAGCGTCATCACCCATTCGATTTCCTCATCGCGCCCTTCAAGGCCGAGACGCGCACGATGCATCGGCGGAGAGGCTTCAATCACGGAGACATGGAAGCCCGCGTCACGAAAACGCTCAACCATCGAAGAGAGCGGTGTGAAATCCCAGGGGCGGTACCCGGGTGGCGGAACATCCGATGGAACAATTGGTTCGGGAAGACTCGGCGGACTGTCCGCGTAGTGACTACCCGGGAGCTGAAACGGCAGTCGCGTCACGACGTGCCGAATCCCCAGCTGCCTCGCTATCCGCCAGTGGATGTCAGGCTCTGGGGACAGATACATCGCGAACTCCATCGTAGCTTCCTCCTCTGGGCACCTCATGCCGCGCACCTAAGTCGCCGTATCATAGACGCTGTCCGCTTGAACTCCATGCATTCGCGAGCAACCGCGCAAAGTATAGCGACGCGGTTACGGTCGATGAGCATAGACTGTTCTGCATACTGAACAAAGCACTTTTGCTCCTTGCCAGGACACGGTAAATTGGGAGCTTGAGGTGACGGCGCTACTCTCGAGGGTTACTATCATTTATGGCTGCAACCACGTTTATTCGAGCTTCGCACCACGCTCCAGCGTTTCGGAAAACATTGCTTGCCGTGATCGCTCTCACACACTTCGAGGAAGTGCCTGCTCCGGCGGCCACCGTTGTCGCAGACGGCAACGGAAAGCCCACCATCTTCGCGGATTGTCGAGCAAGCGGCTTACACAGGCTGTGAAGCAAAGTGTGCTGTTATCGTCATTGCTCTGTTCTCTTATGAACACAGTTTCGTTGCACAAGCATAAATCTATGCTATTGTCATAGTATCGGTGTAAATAATTTGTCATCACAGGAGACAGGATACGCCAATCATAGGAGGTTACTATGGGTGAGATGACAGGGCGTGTCGCCATCGTCACTGGCGGTTCGCTTGGCATTGGCAAAGCGGCTGCCCGCCGCCTGGCGGAAGAAGGGGCGGCGGTGATCATCTGTGGTCGTCGCGCGCATCTCGTAGCCATGGCAGAGCAAGAGATGCGAGACAGCGGCCTAGAGGTCCGGGGAGTATCAGCCGATGTCTCTCGAAGCGCAGACGCACAGCGTGTCGTTGCCTTCGCGCTTGAAACTTACGGCGGTCTCGATATTTTGGTAAACGCTGCCGGTATCCAAACCTACGGCACCGTCGTCGATACTCCTGAAGAAGTCTGGGATGAAACTCTCGCCGTTAATCTTAAATCGATCTACCTGATGGCAAAGTACGCCATTCCGGCAATGCGCCAGCGGGGCGGCGGAGCAATCGTGAATGTGTCCTCGGTCCAGGCGCTCGCCTCGGAACAGCGGGTCGCCGCCTATTGTGCCAGTAAAGGAGGGATTAATGCGCTAACCCGCTCAATGGCAGTTGATCACGCACTAGAGAATATCCGCGTCAACGCTGTTTGCCCTGGAACCGTCGACACACCAATGCTGTGGAACTCGCTCAGTGAAGCCGCGAAGCAGCACACCCGAGAAGAGTTGCTGCAAATCTGGGGCTCAGCGCATGCGATGGGGAGGATTGCGACTCCCGAGGAAGTTGCGGAGGTGATCTTGTTCTTAGTCAGTCATCGCGCGAGTTTTGTCACTGGTGCCGAGTTCGTGGTTGATGGTGGCATGTTGGCGCGCTTGGCAACAGGCCTCATCAACCTCTGATGCCCGCCCATCGCATGAGGGCACCCTGTGGCAACAGGACATCTATCCAACCGCGGAAGGGGGCACCATGGATCCACTTATCCCACTCCGGTATGCTCGAGTCTTTTTCGACGGATTCCTGACCGAGCCGCGCCTGGATCATCCGGAGGGCATCGCCATCGCTCCGGACGGAGCCATTTGGTGTGGCGGCGAGGCGGGTCAACTCTACCGAATTTCCCCCGATGGATCCGAAATCAAACTTATGGCGTCGACCGGAGGATTTATCCTTGGCCTCGCTTTCGACGAAATTGGTCGCCTCTACGCCTGCGACGTCGCACACCAGACCGTTTATCGCTTCGATCCCGCTACTGGTGATCTGACCCCCTTCGCTGGAGTACGCTGTGGGCAGACGCTTCGAACTCCTAACTGGCCGGTTGTCGACGTACAACGTCGGCGACTCTACGTATCCGATAGCTCGCGGATGGACCAAGCAGCACCCGGTATCTGGGCTTTCGATCTAGAGACTGGTAGAGGTGCTCTCTGGTATCCCAAAGCACTACATTTTGCTAACGGCATGGCCCTGCGCGCGGATGGGCAGGCACTGTACGTTGCCGAAACCTTCGCTCGGCGTATCACATGCATTCCAATCTGTCCAGATGGTTCACCCGGGGAAGGAGAGCTCGTACTGACCAACCTGCCTGGACTCCCGGATGGATTGGCTCTCGATGAAGCAGGGAATCTGTATATCGCTTGCTATGAGCCGTCGCGGATCTTCCGGCTGACTCCGACCGGAGAACTGCAGCTCTTGCTGGACGATCCAGAGGCGCATCTTCTCTGTCATCCAACGAATCTGGCATTCCGTGGAAAAGAGGTTTTTATCGCCAATCTCGGGCGCTGGCATATCACACAAGTAGTCCTCGACATTGGCGGAGTTCCCCTACCAGTTCGGGTTCCCTGAGACCTTCGGACACCTTGAATTCAAGGCGAAAGACTCCCAATTCTCTGAAGTCACTCATCTCGCCGTACCACTTTCCACACCTGCAGGCCCAATCCTCCATTCGGCTTACTCGACTGTGGCACGGTACGGTGTGGATGTCTTGCAATGGCCCGTCAGATGAGGTATGATGATACTAGTTCAGTTTTCTGAATGCTGTTCAGAATCTGGAACAAAGGCTAAGACCGATGACGCGTTCACCGGCAGTCGAGCGTGCTATTGCTGTTCTCGATGAGCTCGCACAGAGCGACGAGGGGCTTACGTTAAGCGAACTGGCCAGGGCTTGCGGGGAAGCGAAGAGCAGCCTGCACGTCATCTTGTCAACGCTTGTGTCCGCTGGCTGGCTCATCCGAGACGACCTTAGCAAGCGCTATCGGCTGGGTCCCCACCTCCTTTTTCTGGCAGCCGCTTACAACAGGCAAAGCGATCTCCTCCGTGCCTTCACCGAGGTCGCGCGTCCCCTTGCACGCCAACTCGGCGAAACGCTGCAGCTCGCGATTCGTCAGGGTCGCGAAGTGCTCTACATTGGCAAACAGGAAGGGACCCAGTGGGTACGCCTCGCCTCCGAGGTCGGGACACGCCTGCCTGCACACGCCACCTCGCTTGGGAAGTGCTTGCTCGCCTGGCTGCCGGAAGAAGAACTCGAGCGCCTGCTCAGTGAGGGGCCGTTGGTCGCGTTGACACCGCGGACAATCACCGACCCGGCGGCGCTGCGGGCTGAGTTGGCACGCGTGCGCGAGCAAGGCTACGCCGTGGACCGCGGCGAGACACTGCCCGACGTTTGGTGTTTTGGCGCACCAGTCCGTGACGCGAGCGGGGCAGTGATCGCCGCACTCAGCATCTCCGTGCCGGTGACGCGGGTGAGCGAGATGCGCCTACCGCTGTTGGTCGCAGCCGTGCAGCAGGCTGCTCGGGAGATCTCGCGTCGGCAGGGATGGCTTGACGTCGATCAGAAAGCCGTCTCGGTAGGAATAGGAGGAGGTGTGTGATGCACAACGGTACTACACTTTCCCGGCGTGCCTTCTTAGCCGGCGGACTCGCCTCGTTACTCCTTGCGGCATGCGGAAACCAGCCGACACCAACGCCGCAGCCAGCGCCTACCCCTGCCTCGGCTGGCACTCCTGCAGTACAAGTTCCGCTGACTGGCAAATTGACCTTCTGGGGACATCCGGATCATCCCCTGGAGCGAATCCGCGATGCCTTCCTCCAAGAGTATCCAAATGTTACCCTCGATTGGGTGCTTACCAATGATTATTATACCAAATTCCAAACCGTAATGGCAGCCGGTGGGGAGGGGGCCCCAGACCTGTTCTGGTTAGAGGCCTCGGACGTGCAGCTCTATGGGAACCAGGGCTTACTCCTTGACGTGACGGATATTATCGAACCGATCAAGGACCAGTTTATCCCCGGCAAACTCGCTGAAGCCTATGTTCCAGCCAGAGGTCGGTATTTTGGGATTCCCGGCGATCTGTCCGTCTCCGGGATTTACTATCGTCCCGATCTGTTAGAACCGATGGGCGTGCAGATTAAAGACGACATGACCTACGACGAGTTCTTGGGCACCCTTCGTCAAATTGCTGCGTCTGGTAAAAAAGCTGTCCTTTACCCCACCGGAGGCGGTGGTGTGGCCGCCGCCTACTGGTCTTGGTTCGTTGCCCAATACGGCAGTAGTGGTGTCGCGACATGCGACGGGAAAGAGGTCACTATCGACAATGAGGCGGGCGTTGCCGCAGCCAAGCTCCTCCGAGACATCTATCAGACCGGGGCGACGTTGAATGCCGACTTTTGGACCCCTGAGTATTGGGACGCCCTTAACTCTGGGACTCTAGTACTCGACTTTGCGGCAGCTTGGGCACGCGGCTTTTGGGAATCGAACCTCAACCCAGACCAGATGGGCAAGTGGCGCATCGCTCCGCTTCCGCGCGCTGTGCCGGGTGGTCCGCGAACCGGGGTTTGGGGCGGAGCCACCCTCATTGCGACGGCGCGAACTCAGAATCCAGAGCTTGCTAAGACCTTCATGAAGTTTGCCTTCGCAAGTGAAGCGGGATGCCAAGCTGCTGCTGACTGGGGCATAATCCCCTCCTGGCTTCCCTATCTTGAGGGACCATTCCAGCAGCTACGCTTCAAGCTCTTCGGAGACCAGCCGGCGGCGAAGCTCTGGCTCGAACTTGGTAAGGAGCTCAGCACGACCTATTGTCGGCCAGCTCTCTATACACCGGCCCTTGATATCTTGGGAACTGACCTTGATCCAATCGTGCAAGGTCGTGTGAGCCCTGAAGCAGGAATGAAGTCCATCGGGGATAAACTGCGCGCCCTTGCCCCGGATTATCAGTGAGCCGGAGGACACATCATGCAGGCTCGGCTGACACTGAGACCACGGTCGACCTCGGCTACCGTCCCGGTTCGCAGGCTCGGCCGAGCAGGCGCCCCACTGGTGGTCGGTGGGGCACTCGCCCTTTTCCTGAGTATTCTCCTCATCTTCCAGCTGATTCCGCTGGTTTGGAGCGCATACTTGAGCTTGCACAGCTGGGCCGGTGTAGGAACGCCACGTTGGATTGGTATAAGCAACTACGCCCGCGTACTCAGTGATCCAACTATCCGTATCGCCTTTCTCAACACTGGCCTCTTCATCCTGCTCATCGTTCCACTTCTCACGGCCCTCTCGCTGCTGTTGGCCCTGCTCCTCAACCAGGTTCTTCTCCCCCTACGAGGAGCCCTACGTGTCCTCGTCTTTCTGCCCTACATTACCCCAGCGGTTGTTGCGGCGATTATCTTCACGATCGTCTTTAATGAGCGCTTCGGGCAGATCAACGCCTTACTTCAACTGGTCGGGCTTCCGGCGGTGAATTGGCTCAAAAGTGCCACCGGAGCACGCCTCGTTGTGACGTTCGTCGCGATCTGGCAGGTGCTTGGATACACGACTCTGATCACACTTGGTGGACTACAGACACTACCGACCGAATTGTATGAGGCGGCAATGCTCGACGGCGCCTCAGCATTTCAGCGCTTCTGGACAATCACGGTACCCCTCATGTCTGGTACACTTGCCGTAGTTTCCATTGTAAGCTTGCTCTTCGTCCTGAACCTGTTCTCCCCGTACTTTCTCTTCCCAGCAACCAACGGGTACGGCCCTGAGCGCAGCGCGGTCACGGTCTCGGTGGTGCAGTATGTTTATGCCTTCACTAATCGTCGCTATGGCGATGCAGCGGCCGTCGGGACACTTGTCGGTATTCTCGGTTTCCTGATCGCTCTAATCCAACTACGGCTGTGGCGGACAAGTCGGGGATGGTCATGAAAGCTCGCGCGCATTCGCGGTCTGAACCTACCTATCGGCGCCGGCTGTGGCGGTGGGTACTCTTGCTGGTTGGTATTACCACAGCGCTTCCCTTCGCACTCCCGTACTACGTTGTGCTTATCCTCTCATTCATGCCGCGCTCAGCGATCATGCAGCCGACCCTTCATCTCTGGCCTGATCCGTGGATCTGGGACAACTATCTGCGCCTCTTCCGCGGCGAATGGGTTTTACAAGTGTCAATATTCCGCTCTATCGCCAATAGCTTTCTTCTTGCAACAGGACAAACCATTCCTATGCTACTGCTTTGCTCCTTTCTTGCGTTCCTTTTCGCAAAGTGGGACTTTCCCGGTCGCACACTGCTCTTCGGCCTGAGCCTGGCAACGATGTTCATCCCCTACCAGGCAACGCTGGTTGCTTTCTATCTCCTCATCACGCGACTGGGCTGGCTCAACACCTTCTTCCCCTTGTGGGTTCCTTGGTGGGTCCCTGGGTTTGCGATTTTCTTCCTCCGACAGTACATCCGCGCCGCGGTCCCCGATGAACTCCTCGATGCTGGCTTGATCGATGGTGCCGATCTTTTCCGGCAGTACCGATCCATCGTCTTGCCCCTCATTCTCCCAGGCCTCGTCGTGGTTGGCGTGCTAAATTTTGTAAATGCGTGGAATGATTATATTTATTCCAACTTAGTCTTTACAAACATGCACCTTTATCCGAGTACACTCTATCTATATAGTTTTCAGGGATCCCGGATTGCTGTTCCGGAATACGGCATGATGACCGCTGCAAGTATCCTCTCTGGGCTCCCTATCATTGTGCTATTCCTGATCTTCCAACGACAGATCATCAGTGGCCTCACCCGGGGTGCTCTTCGTTAGGAGGGTATGATGCGCGTTGAGCGAGTTGAGGCTTATGTCATTCAGGAACCAGTTCGCCAACCGTTCCGCTGGCGCAAAGGACTACCCGGAAGCGGAACAACGTCCGAGGCCACCTGGCTGCGTCTGATCACAGACCAGGGGATTGACGGTTGGGCTGCAATCGGCCATGGAGCCGTGACTCTCGATCTTATCGAACGGCGTCTAAAACCACTCATTTTGGGCAAGAACCCTCTGCTCAAGGAAGCTCTCTGGCACGAGGTGTGGGAAGTCGACCGCATTGAGGAATTTCCGATTTACGTGCTTGGTGCCCTCGATGTTGCTCTCTGGGATATCACCGCGAAGGTCGCTGGTCTCCCGCTGTATCTTCTTTTGGGTGGAGCACGCGAGAGCCTCCCCGCCTATGCGAGCACCGTGACCTTCGAGACCACCGCAGAGTACTTGCGCTGTGCCGAAGAATGTCTCGCACTCGGCTATCGCGCCATCAAGCTTCATGCCTGGGGCGATGCGCGAGCCGATGCCAAGCTCTGTCAGGAACTGCGCCGATTTGTCGGTGACGATATCGTGCTCATGTATGACGGCTCCGCAGGCTTCGACCCGTACGACGCCCTTTATGTAGGCCGTGCTTTGGAGGACGCTGGGTACTATTGGTATGAGGAGCCCCTACGGGAGTTCAGCATCAACCAGTATCAAGAACTCTGCCGAAATCTCGATATTCCCGTCCTGGCTGCCGAAACCTCCGATGGCTGCCACTATAATGCCGCTGACTTCATCCGCTATCGCGCTGCGGACATGATCCGAACCAGTACCCACTACAAGGGTGGGGTAACCGGAGCACTGCGCATCGCCCACCTTGCTGATTCCTTCCAAATGAAGGCTGAAGTACACGGCGGCGGTATTCTCCATGTCCATCTCTGTCTCGCGATACCCAACACCACATTCTATGAAGCACTCATCACCGGGATTCCGGTCATGAATGACCCCCTCGTAGTCAATGGTGCAGTGCACGCACCATCACTCCCGGGCATCGGCTACGAAGCAGTCATTGACCTGGCAGAGATTCCCCGTCGCGCGATCGCCACATTGGTAGACTAAAAGGAGGTATGATTCCCGTATGTCGACACTCCATGACCGTATCGCCGTTGTCACCGGCGCCGGATCAGGGATTGGCCGGGCAATCGCCCAGCGCTTTGCAGAAGCGGGCGCGACCGTCATCGCCGCTGACCTGGATCCTCAAACCGCCGAGGCAACTGCCCTCCTCGCACCGGATCGCATCGTCCCCTACCAGGTGGACGTGCGTGATGAGACAAGCGTCCGTGCCCTTATGGACAGTGTCCTCGCCCGTTT
>DAOTWO010000387.1:0-1932 GCA_034435855.1 Thermomicrobium sp.
GAGGAGACGCTGGTGCCAATCAAGAATGCGCACCGCGCCAACGCCCCATGCTCGGGCTGCTTCCGCCACAGCGTCGACTTCCGCGCGGTACGCGGTGAGCGCCTTCGAAAACTCTGCGTGGGCCGGGAAACAGATTTCCCAACGAGAGATGCTCGACATTCCCTCGAGGTCCGCGACCACTATGAGCTCCACGTGTTCCGACCTTCCCAGGATCCCCGACCCAACAAGGATACCGTACGCATAGGGACCTTCGACGTGAAGTCTTGTACTGTACCAGGAACACAATCAGCGATCGGTGAAGGCTGTCATAGAGCGCCAACTACCGCAGTTGTCACAAGTGCTCAGAGCCCCTAAACACCGCAACAGCCGCGGCGCACTCAGAAGTCATCACGCGACTAGACAGAACCTGAACCATTTCAATCGGTCACCGGCGAAACAGGGACAGCGGTTGGACCCACGGGCGTAGCAGCGGTGCGATGCGCTCGACCAGCTACTCGTGAACCGCTGCCGGCTGCGTCCCCAGGACGAGCAGCACAACGCCTGTTGGGTCGGCCAGCTCCTCGGGCCAAGCACTCGCGGCAGCCGTGGGACCCGCAGGTGGCGGAGACGTGCTCGCGTGTGCCCCTCAGGGACGGACTCGGCCAACTGTGACCGCATGCGCTTCTGCTGAAGAAGATGCGACGTGTACATGTCTATACCTTGGTGCCGAAGGGAGGGACTCAAAGGCTTCCGCTGAAGCACATGTGCGACTTGTACCAACACACTCTTTTGTCCCGGGCGCGCAACTTCCACACGCGACGAGATTTGTGCACTACGGGATGAACTCCAAGCCACGTCCAAGGAAGAGGGCATCTCGGAGCCCGGTGCGAGTCGCGATCACCCCCGAGGAGACTCCACCCAGACCCTGGCAAGGCAAGAACCGACATGCTGCAGTGCCAAATCTGGAGCCCAACTGCACATGTCACGTCAAAGCACTTACCGCAACCATTTGGTGCTGGTACGATGGCTCATTTCGCAAATCGCGTTTTTCTGGATCCCGAATGAACTTTTTGCCTTGTGTCGGTACAATGAATCATTTCGCTAGGCTGGCCGGTGCATCCCGGGGGTGAGAACTGCAAACCAGTGACTGTAGACCACGGTGAACACGCACGACGCAGCGTGGTGCCTCAGAAGCGATGATAGAACGCGTTTTGGACAGGACCTCCACGCGCGACGAGCGTCCGACCGTGCGGAGGTGAATACTCACGAAGTAAGGCGGGCAAACGGCGCTGTCCAAGCAGAGAAAGATGTGCCCCGGGCGTAGAACCCGGGGCAATGAGGGATCACTATCAGATCAGAAAGAGAGGTCGTCGAGATTCGGATACTCGTCGAGGACCACATTGCCGAGCGCTCCATCGGGGAGCTTTTCGACCCGACGAACCAGAACCGTCGTGATGACACCCTGGGACTCGGGATGGAAATGGACTTCGTTCATCGGGCCTTGGAATCGGATGTTCTTGATGGCCTGGACGAATGCCTTCTTGTTCGAGGTATCGCCGTTCACTGTCTCCAGTGCGTGAGCCAAGATCATGATCGTGATGTACCCCCAGTACTCGAGGTGGCCTGGTAGGCGGTTGAACTTCTGCTGGAACTTCTGGACGAACTCGTGATTCTGCGGGCGTTCGTACCGGGTAGCGTCATTGATGGCGCTCACGATACCGAGCGCTGCCTCGCCGACCTCGGGTAGGTAGGGATCATCTCCGATCTCAGCACCGCCGAGCAGAGGGAACTGGTCCTTGAGGCCGAACTCCTGGTACTGCGTCATAAAGCGAATGGCATCGGCCCCGATAAACCACGCCCAGACCGCGTCAGCATTGGCAGCGCTCTGGAGAATTCGCTGAAGATACGGACCGAAATCCTGTGTGTCCAGCGGAGGATAGACTTCCGCGGCAA
>DAOTWO010000388.1:0-2411 GCA_034435855.1 Thermomicrobium sp.
GTCATCAGGAGGACGCCAAGTGTGAGAAGCGGGCGATGCCCGATCGGGTTCCCGAGGAACCATTGCACAGAGAGGTATCCGTTGATGGCTGTGCCCAGGCCAAGTGCCCCGAGGCCAAACCAGCCGAAGAGGTGGAGCGGCCGAGGACTATATTGGGTGAGGAACAGCACCGTCAGCAGATCGAACAATCCTCGTGCGAACCGCGCTGGGCCATATTTGGAACGGCCATAGCGGCGAGGGCGATGAGCAACGGGTAGTTCCATGACGCGGAACCCCCGAGCGTGGGCGAGGACTGGAATGAAACGGTGGAGTTCCCCATAGAGTGGGAGTTCGCGTACCACCTCAGCGCGGTATGCTTTCAAGCCGCAGTTCACGTCATGCAGCCGGACGCCGGTGAGGAACCGGATAGTGGTATTGAAGATCCAGGAAGGAAAACGTTTCGTCCACGGGTCCCGTCGTGGCGACTTCCAGCCGCTGACAAGGTCGGCTTGTTCGAGCGCGGCGAGTAGCCGAGGAATCTCCCGGGGATCATCCTGCAGGTCGGCATCGAGCGTTACGATGATTGCTCCCCGGGCGGCACGGAAGCCCGCGGCCAGGGCAGCCGACTTGCCGAAGTTGCGACGGAACTCGATGACCTGCACACGAGGATCTGAAGCGAAGAAGCTTCGCAACACTTCGGACGATCCGTCAGTGCTGCCGTCATCGACAAAGATGAGTTCGCTTCGATACGGTACGCCTGCGAGCGTCTCGCACAGCTCACGGTAGAGTTCGGGAAGGCTCGCTACCTCGTCGTACACGGGAACGACGATTGAGAGTTCAACCGCGCCCGTCTTCTGCTTCTCCGGCTCCGGAGTAGGCAGCAAAGTCACTTGTGTTGTCGCCGGAACCGTCATCGCCCCTGTCCCCTTCCCGGCTTCCCTGATAGTAGCTGACAGCGGGCCGAACTGACTAGCACGGCGGAATATGTCTGGGGGTATCTCGAAGGCTCCACGGCGCATCGCTCTCGGTGTGAAACCATGCGGCCAGCCCAGGCTCAGTGAAGGTGGCGTGGCACGCACGCAGTCCTCTACAACCACCGGCGTCGTGGTTCGCACGGATCATGTGGGAGAAGTTTCAGACGGCACGTTGTGCGGTCCAACGGTGGCGTGCTGACCGTGTTGCACGAGTGAACCGCCTGCCGGAGTGTGAGCAGTCTGCACTACTCTTCTGGTCGGTTCAACGGCCGTGTGGCTGGTGCTCCTCCCGCGCGTCGAGCCGCGAAAACGCGTGACGAGGTGGGGATAAAGCGATGGCGAGGTCGTGTCTGGTCCGAACAGATGCGATGTCGTGCGCGAGGCTGTGACACTGTAAAGGACGGTACCAACAGTGCCGTGGTGCGAGGATCCTCGTGGCAAAGGCGCTGCGAGCTCTGTGCGAAGTGCTCGGCAGAAGGAAAGGAGACTTACCTCTTGCTCCTAGCAAGTGCCGGATACTTCCGACGCTGCGGGATATCTGGGTGGGGCTGGCTCCTACGGGAGAGGCGTTCAAGCTCGCTGCGGCGCGAGCACCAAGGGCGGTGGATGATCAGGCAGAGTGGGCTAAAGTCGGTTCGTGCGGGGCGCAGGTGTCTCCTCGCGGAGGGGGACGCAATGCCCCATAGGCACATGCCACATCGGCGTACTGGTGCAGCGAAGCGAAGGGGGACGTCATGCGTGCAACAGACTTCGATGCCTGGTTGCTCGACCTCGACGGGGTGGTGTACGTCGGCCACGAGCTCCTGCCGGGTGTGCGCCAGGCGCTCGCCGAATGGCGTAACGCCGGGAAGGAGATCCGTTTTCTTACCAATGATCCTCGACCGACGCGCGAGGAACTTGCCGCTCGGCTACAGCGACTTGGTGTTGAGACATGCGCTGAGGAGATCGTGACCTGCGGTTGGGCGACTGCCCAGCTACTGCCAGAGCTGGGTGTGCAGAGTGCCTATGTCGTCGGAAGTCGCGGCCTTGCCGAGGAGCTGCAGCGAGCGGGCATCACCATCACGCGTGACGGTGCTCCCGATGCGGTGGTTGTGGGAGCTGATGAGGAGCTCCGTTTCCTCGATGTTGTGCAAGGATGCCTGCTCGTTCAGCGCGGTGCACGGTTTATCGCCACGAATGCTGACCCATCCTATCCCATGCCGTTCGGAACCGTTCCAGCGACCGGTGCGGTGGTCTGCGCGATTCGACTCGCCACCGGACAGCGCCCTCTTGTTGTTGGGAAACCGGAGCCGTTGATGTTTCAGCTCGCGCTGCGGACACTCCCGCCTGGTTCGAAGGCTCTCGTTGTAGGCGATCGAATAGAAAGCGATATCCTGGGCGCACATCGCGCCGGTCTTCCAGCGGTGCTTGTGGCTGAGACAGTTCCCAACTTGCCAGCGGCTCGAGACTTACGACGAC
>DAOTWO010000389.1:0-10918 GCA_034435855.1 Thermomicrobium sp.
GTGTGCATCTTGAGGAGCGGCGTCGTGCGTGCGGTATCGCCAAAGTCGTAGGTGTAGACACCGCGGGTCAGGGACGGGCAGGCAGTCGGTTCGACGGCGACAATACGGACTGGCTTCCCGGCGAGTTTGTCGCGGACGAAGGGGAAGGTGAGTCCGGCAAAGTTTGAGCCACCGCCAACGCAGCCGAAGATGACGTCGGGGTAGTCACCGGCCAGCTCGAACTGCCGCTGAGCTTCGAGCCCAATCACGGTCTGATGCAGGAGGACGTGGTTGAGCACACTACCCAGCGAATACTTGGTGTCGGCACGGGAGGCTGCATCTTCCACCGCCTCGCTGATGGCAATCCCCAGGCTGCCGGGATGGTTAGGATTCTGTTCCCAAATGCGTCGACCCGCCTGCGTGTCAGGGCTGGGGCTTGGGACGCACTGGGCGCCCCAGGTTTCCATGAGCACGCGCCGATAGGGCTTCTGCTCGTAGCTGGCCCGCACCATGTAGACCTTCAGCTCGAGATCGAAGAAGGCGCAAGCCATGGCCAGAGCACTACCCCATTGCCCAGCACCGGTCTCGGTCGTCAAGCGTCGGACGCCAGCCTGCTTGTTGTAGTAGGCCTGGGCGACCGCGGTGTTGGGCTTGTGGCTGCCCGCAGGGCTCACACCTTCGTACTTGTAGTAGATGCGGGCTGGGGTTTGCAGTGCCTGCTCCAGTCGCCGCGCACGATACAAAGGGGTAGGGCGCCAGAGCCGGTAGACAGCGCGCACTGGCTCGGGAATCTCGACCCAGCGCTCGCGCGTCACTTCCTGTAGGATGAGCTCCATCGGGAAGAGCGGTTCGAGTTCCGTCGGGCCGATCGGCTCCCCCGTCGCGGGATGGATGGGAGGTGGCGGGAGGGTGGGCAGATCGGCGGCGAGGTTGTACCAGTGAGTCGGGAGATCAGCCTCAGTCAAAACGAACTTTACCGTTTCGGCTGTGCTCACGCTTGTCCTCCACTCTGCTTGGCTGCATCACGCTCTTTGCTGGGCGATTGTAATCGATCAGCAGAATGAGGGGAAGTAGTTCGCGAGTCGCACGGTGTGCCGCTGAAGCATTGAGGTGTTCCTATGCGAACGTGTGTTCGTATTGGGTGAAAACGTGTAGCTGGTGAGGTGAGGCGGTCGGCGGGAACGATGCCCCAGGGGCCGACTGAAACAATGCAGCGGAGCGTGAATGCACAGGTGGCCCAGGGGAGGACTCCGATGCGTTGGAGGACGGGCCCAGGTGGCCACTCGAGCGTGTCAGTGCCGGTGCGGTGCAGCTGTCACCTCGTCAAGTGGTAGCAAGCAACTCCGCAGACCTTCTGGTGATTCGAGCGAGCAGCCGCGGAACGCCTCCGGGAGTGCTGCTGGCTGTTCAGGCTGCAGCGTGACGTGCAGGATGCCAAAGCGATCCCGGAGGATCTGCGCGAGATCAAGCAGGACGGCGGACCAGGGGCGTGTCTCGTCCACTTCGACGTGGCCGCTGAGGGCGACAAAGCCCGAGGTCACCGTCCAAATATGCAGGTCATGGACGCCACGCACGCCGGGGACTTCGAGCATGGCTGCACGGACCTGTTCTGGAGCAATATGGGCCGGCGTGGCCTCAAGGAGCACTTCGACCGAATCCCAGAGCACGCGCCAGGCTGAACGCAGAACGAGGAGACCGATACCGGCCGAGAGGATCGGATCGATGGGTGTCCAACTGGTGAGCAGGATGATCAGGCCGGCAACGATGGCAGCGACCGACCCGAGGAGATCGCCGACGACATGAAGGAAGGCGCTGCGCAAATTGACATCGTGGCGGTGCAGCTCACTACGGGTGAGGAGCCAGGCCGCAGCGCCATTGGCGCCAAGCCCGGCGACCGCAATGGCCAGCATAAGCGGCGCGTCGACAGGACGCGGGGCGAGCAGCCGTTGGGCTGCCTCCCAAAAGATGCCGATGCAGATGAGGACAAGGAAAGCGGCGTTGCTCAGTGCTGCCAGCACCTCGGCGCGGTAGAAGCCGTAGGACCGTGCTGGTGTCGCGGGACGCCGTGCGAGCCAGCTGGCAAAGAGCGCGAGTGCCAGCGCTGCCGCATCCGTCGCCATGTGGGCTGCATCGGCAAGCAGAGCCAGCGACCCAGCAATCCAACCGCCAATCGCCTCGGCAAGCATGAAGGCGAGGGTAATGGCGAGTGCCCACGTGAGCGTGCGTTGCTTCTGTTCCCCACGCAGTCGGATTGGTGTGTGATGCTGATGCGCATGCATCCTTCCCACCTCACTGAGGAATGCCTCTTGGCTCAGACACATCGATCTGGGACGTCGCATCCACCCCATGCGAACGCACGTTCGCGTGGGGATCCCTCAGTGTGCGTGCAAGGTCGGCCAGTCGTTCAGCAGCGAGCTCGGCGATGTGGACCGCGCGCTGTGGATTGCCCCGTGCGTGCAAGCCGCCGCGGATCTGCATCAGGCAGCCCGGGTTATCGGCAACGATGAGCGGTGCTCCTGTTTCGGCAGCCGTGCGCAGCTTGCGCTCCAAGATGGCGGCAGACAGCCGCGGGTAGTCGAGACTGAAGGTACCACCGAAGCCGCAGCAGAAACTCGACTCCTGCATTTCGACCATTTGGCAGCCCAAGACCTCGGTCAGGAGCCGCCGTGGCTGGTCGCGGAGTCCCAAGGCGTTCGCCGACTGGCAGCTGTCGTGGTAGGTCACCACTGGCCCCGGTCGTGTCCATTCCTGTGGGCCGAGCTGGGCAACCTGGTCGAGGAAGCGCACGAAGTCGATCAGCCGCTCGGCGACGCGGGCGGCGCGCTCACGCCAGGCAGGCTCGTTGCGGAAGAGGTGCTGGTAGTCCTGGGCAATCGCTGCGTAGCAGCTGGTCGAGGGGGTCACGATCCAGTCGGCTTCGATACGCTCCAGCGCCTCTACCGTCTGCCGAGCGAGCTCGAGTGCGTGGCGGCGATCGCCAGCGTTGCTGGCAACGAGGCCGCAGCAGTGTTGCTCCGGCGGGAAGAGAACGCGGCAGCCACAGGCCTCGAGGACCTCCACGGTAGCACGGCCCATTTCGGGGAGAAGCCGGTCAATAAGGCAGCCGGGGAAAAATGCGACGGTGCGTCCGACCACCTTGCTTCCCGCAAAGAGCGGCTCTGGCGCCGGGCGAGCGAGTGCTTCTTGCGGTGTGAGGTGGCGGAGTTGGTCACGTAATGGTCGACGAGCCGGAGCGAGAAGGTGTCGCTCACTGGTTGCCCCATTGACGAAGGGGAGTGAGTGAATGAACCCGTCCCGGTCGGCAAACGGGGCAGCAGCGAACGCGGCCAATCGCGCCCAGCGGTCGCCACGTGCTGGGTCGCTCCAGCGCTCCAGCACAGCCCGCTTCATGAAGGGTAGGCCAAGCTGTTCGGCGACTCGGGCCCGGACGTCAAGGATCAACCGCGGGATGGGAATCGCCACGGGGCAGACTGTCTCACAGGCGTTGCAGGAGACACAGAGACTCTGGGGGTCAGCCACGGCTTCCAGGCCGTGGTGGATGGCGGTGAGGGGGAGACCAATCGGCCCGGTGTAGATGTGTCCAAAGAGGTGGCCGCTGACAACCTGATAGGGTGGGCAGACGTTGGAGCAGGCGCCACAACGGATGCAGAGGAGTGCCTCGCTCAAGTCCGGATCTTCCCGAGCTGCGAATCGGCCGTTGTCCAGCAGCACGATATGCAGCTCCCGTGGTCCGTGGGCACCACGGACAAGCTGAATCTCGATGTCGGCGGTGCGGGTTGGCCCAGTGACAAAGAGCACCCGCACGGTCAGCTTTTGCGCTGCACCGGCACGTGGCAGGACACGCAGCAGCGGTGGCACATCGTCGAGCGTGGGAACAATCTTGTCGATGCCAACAACGGCGACGTGGACGGGTGGGAGTGTAGCCACCAGCTCGGCGTTCCCCTCATTGGTCACGATGACAAGTGTCCCGGTTTCGGCGATCGCAGCATTGGCACCAGTGATCCCCATGTCAGCCTCGATGAAGGCGCGGCGGAGTTCCTCGCGTGCCACCTGAACGAGTTGCGGTGGATCGGGTGGGATGGGCCGGCCCAGGACGCGGGAGAAAAGTTCCGCGATCTGTTCACGGGACTTATGAATGGCTGGGCCAATGAGATGTGACGGGCGCTCACCAGCAAGTTGGACGATCCACTCCCCAAGGTCGGTCTCGACCACGCGCGCACCAGCGTGCTCCAGCGCTTCATTGAGACGGATTTCTTCTGTAGCCATCGACTTCGACTTCACGACGAGCCGTACGCCGAGCCGCTGAACGAGCTCGGCGACGTAGCGGCGAGCGTCCTCCGCAGTGCGGGCCAGGAAGACCGTTGCGCCGACTGCTTCGGCCGCATGCTGGAACTGCTCGACAAGTTCGGGTAGACGCGCGATGGCAGCTTCTTTGCGCCGGCGCAGATCGGCACGCAGTGCAGCGAAGTCAACTTCGGCGAAGGCCTCGGCGCGACGCTGGCGGTAACGGGTCAGCGTCCGCTCGAGTGCCTGCCGCTGGGCCTGGTTGTCCAGTGCTGCATCAAGGGCACGTTGAAATGCCTTGCTGCGTGCTGGCATGGACTCCTCCTCCCGGTTCCTGCACCCGTCCGTGCACAGTGCAAGTGTAACGCTACACTCAACCGTCTCGATACTTCTCTGGGGCCACGGGTCTGCCACCGTGAGGTTGTCACCGCTGGTTGCTGGATGCCCTGGAGAGGAGACGAGGGCTTGCTCGTGAGATGTCCACGGGGCACAAGGCGGCACGTCTTCCGAAGAACGAAACCAACCCTTCATGATTCATGAGGCGGTCTGCCTGGTGTGTACGGCGAATTGGGGGAAGTGGCTCCAGGATATCTGGTGGGTGAAGCGAGCTCTCTGGTGCCCGTGCGTCCCTTGTGGAGCTTCATTCTCGGGTGGCGCCCAACAGGAAACCGTTTTGTTGAGGCCTGAGGCAGGGTGAGGGGCTGTGCCGGGTGTCGTACGTTGCCGCTCTGGAGAGGTGCCCACCCCCGAGCCAGCTGGGGCGATGCATTGCGCATCGGCAGCGTGGCGCAGCCAAGACACAAATCTTTGTGGCGCTCTTCGTGGTGTCGGCACGTTCTGACAGACGGAGCGGTGCGCTGGAGCATGTTCATGCCCAGCCCCGTGTGCCGCGTTTCGGATTCCCGCAGGTCAGGTTGGCATCAGAAATCACGCAGGTGGCCAAAGTGGTCTTGCTGGCCGGACGAGATTTGGAGCGTTGTACACTATTGAGTAGTACTCTGCGGCCAGTTCTTGTGCGAGGGAACGGGAATGCGCGTCATCGATTTACTGCAACTGCCGATCCTCCAAGGGACACGGGTTGTTGCTGGGGATTTGGGCCTGGAACAGCGCGTGCGCTGGGTGCACGTGGTCGATTTGCCAGACCCGCTACCCTGGATTGACCGTGGCATGCTGATGTTGAGCACCGGGATTGCCTGGCCTCGCAGTGACGAAGAACTCGCTGAACTGGTGCGGCGCCTGGCCGAGCGTGGAGTTGCCGCGGTGGGGCTGGCCGTCCCGCACTACTTTTCCCGCTTTCCCGATGTGATGCGGGCTGCTGCCGATACGGTCGGTCTGCCGTTACTCGAGATCCCCTGGGAGATTCCGTTTGTTCGCATCACCGAGACAGTCCACCAGCTGATCTTGCGTGAACAGTGGCAGGAGCTTGAGCGGGCTGAGCAGCTGCACCGGGAACTGATGCGGGCCGCTGCACGCACACGCAGTCTCGACCGTCTTGTGCGGACGCTTGGCGAGCTCCTGGGGCGCTCGATCACGGTCGAGGAACTGGACGGAACACTGCTCGCCTACTACCAGCGTGGTCCCTATGAGGATGTGGCGCGACAAGTAACGATCGAGTCGGGCCGAGCCCCGAGTTGGTTGCAAGAAGGGCTGGTGGCACGTGGTTTCCTGCCACCGCAGGGAACGCAGCCGTACCGTGTGCCGGCAATCCCAGAACTCGGCCTCCGCGAGCGAGTGGTGTGCCCAATCTGGCTACACGGGGAACTTGTCGGCTTGGTGTGGATCATCGAAGGGGACGAGCCGCTCAGCGGGCTGGACCTACGGGCAGCAGAGCATGCGGCGCTCGTCTTTGCTCTGCTCTTTGCCCAAAAGCGGGAGTTGGCGCAGCTGGAGGCCCGGCTGGGCTATGCCTTCTTAAGCACGGTACTCGAAGGACGCTTTAGTGGCTCGCCGCAGGAACTTGAGCGGGCTCGGGCACTCGGCTATGACCCGGCACGCAGCTACCGTGTGGCGGTTGTGGCGCTCGGTGAACCGCCACTCACCGTGGAGGCATTCCAGCGGCGCGAACAGATTGCACTGCGGGTACGACGTGCCTTGCGCCATTCGGGAGCTGCACCCCTGGTCGCAACGCTGCACGACCAAGTGATCGCGTTAGTCGAGCGGGCAGAGCATCTGGAGGACCTCTGGTGTGCCGTGGCCGACTGCGGTCTCACAGCGGTGGCGGGTCGCCCGTATGCTGGTCCGGAAGGGGTGCGGCGGAGCTACCGCGAGGCGTGTGCATTGCTCGAGTATGTGGACCGGCCGGGGCTGTTTCGCTACGAAGATCTGGTGCTGGAGCGGGTATTGGCCGGTGATAGCGAGGCACGGAAGGTCTTTATCGCTCTCTGGCTGGGGCCCCTGGAGCGCACGCGACACGGCGATCGACTGATCGAAACATTGCTGGGCTGGGTGCGACATCGCTTTTCCGTCAATGATGTCGCCACCGCGCTGGGTGTCCACCCAAACACTGTACGGTACCGCCTCGAACAAGTCGGGGAGTTGCTGGGACGTGATCTCCTCGACCCCGACACACAGTTTGAATTGCAGCTTTTGCTTCGCTTGTTGACCCCCAGTGTGCGGAGGAACGGAGCACATGATCGCGTTCCCGGCACGGATCGTTTTGCCTGAAGGGATGACCAGTTCAGCGAAGAAGTTGCTCGGTGTGATCGCAAGGCCTGGTGAGTTCCCTCGAACATCGCGTTGCCGACATGTGTGCTGCGAATGGTCGAGCTCGACCAGAGCGAACACCACAGGCGGTGCTTGCTGACGGCTCAGGTGTCTCTGGACGGAGCGTGTGACCGACCTGGTGTGGAGCACAAGCTCTTAGCGCGCGACGGTAGCAGTAAGCTCTGGCGCTGCCGATTCGAGGGGATGATCAGTGACGCGTATCGGAGCGCAGCTGCTTGGCGAGCTCGCGCTGGCGCTGGAAGACGAAGCGCACGATTGCGTCTTCCGTCCGACGGTCTAAGCGTTCAAACTGGCAACCGTGATCCCAGCGGGGTGGATCAGCATGCTCAACCGGTGCGATGCGTCGGACCACGGCGACCGCACTAATCGCCTGTGGCTGACCAGGCAGCGTGAAACGGAGCGCGAGCCGATCGCCCAGACGGAGCGACTGTGGCAAACGTAGTCGGAGGCCGCCGGCGCTGAGGTCCATGATTGTGCCTTTGAGTGGCTGTGGGTCACCTTGAGCAGGAAGCAGGAGGAGCTCCGTTGGGACGAGGGTGAGGGAGACGCGGCAGTGCTCGCGGCGCTGCATCCGTTCCCATGGTCCAACAGGTGCAAGGACCAGTCGTGCCTGGGGCTCAAGCAGGGTGGTCAACACTTCGCAGGGGACAACATAGAGCGCATCATCGGGAACCGTGGTACCAAGATACACCAGGTCGCCGCGGTGCACTGAGACGTAGGCGAGCTGCACCATTGGCCAGCCGACGATAATCTGCTGCCCATCGTGACTAAAATCCTCGACACGCGTACGGTGCCAGGTCAAGCGTCCGTTGCGGCTGGGCACGCCGAGTTCGGCCGCCTGCCAGATGGTGAATCCCTTCGGGGGCTGGGTTACGGGTTGCTGGACCATGGCGCCGGTCCCTTCAAGATTTCTGCTTTTCAGCATCGGCGTGGTTTCACACCTTCTATAGCCTGGCCGAAGTGTAGCTGAGGAAAAGGACATGTGTGGACAAGAGCGCGGCTGCGTGGTCAGCGTACCGTGAAGGCATGGTGGACAAGCTTAAGTGTTGTCCGAAGGGCTTGGTCATGCCACCTCACGAAGCATGAAAAGGGTTGCCCATACTGTTGACCTGCACCAAACGGGTAGTGGTGCCGACCGTGGCCGTATGGACCACTCCCTTGAGAGCCCCGCCCACGTTGCGTGGTCAGTGCCATCCCTGACGCCCCTAGGCTCAGAAGTGCACGGTGGGCAGACGGCAGTATGTGGATTGGCCCGGAGTGCGAAAAACGGCGCAGAGATGACCGCTGGTTCGATAGCGGAGTTGGCTGGCCAAACTCTTCTTGGCAAAGATCGAGAGCCCTGCCGGGTTCGTGGTCGGCAGACGCGATGAGTGGTGCTGCAACAGCAGAGCGGCCCATATCAGAGCGTCCGTATCTTCGGTGAGGGCGCACTGCATGCTGTCCGCGTGTCCAGGAAGGCGCGGTACGTAACGCTCACCGAGGCCGGCAGTTGCGAATGTGCGTGAGGCGGGCTCTCGAGAGACGATGGTCGAGTACTGGCTGGTTAGGGTCTCGGTGTCACCGGCCATCGTCATGGATAGTGGGTGGGCAACCCTACCAGTCGAGAGATCCAATCCATTGAGAACCTCGGGCATGATCAAGAACTTCCCTCTTGCCCAGTGCCAAGAAGAACACCGTTGGTACCGGTGGTTGTCTGCTGCACTGGATCGCGCAGCAGAAGTGCGCAGTGGGTGATCGATCAGCCCTGTGGATCGGTACTTCTTTCCCTATCGAGTCGTGCCGTGTTTTTACCGAAACAGGGGAGCAGAAGGGAGGCCAGGCCGCGGGGAACAGCGGCACAAGCTCTGGTCAACCGCGGGCGACGGCGAGACAGTCGCAGGAGTACAGGCGGTGCAGGGACGCGCCGGTAGACCGACGAATGGCAGAGGAGGCCGGGTATGCGGATCTACAACAACGTGAACGCGGTCAACGCGCAGCGGAATCTTTCCATTACCGGGTTTGCACTGGCTAAGTCGATTGAGAAGCTCTCCAGCGGCTTGCGCATTAACCGAGCGGCGGATGATGCTGCCGGGCTCTCGATCTCCGAGAAGCTGCGTGCGCAGATCCGGGGCGTGATGCAAGCGATGCGCAATGCCCAGGACGGCGTGTCGATGATCCAGACGGCGGAAGGTGCACTGAACGAAGTGCACTCGATGCTGCAACGCATGCGCGAGTTGGCTGTCCAGGCCGCCAACGACACGCTGACGACCGAAGACCGAGCGGCGGTCAACAGCGAGCTCCAGAACCTCCAGCAGGAAATCAACGCGATCGCCAATCGGACCACCTTCAACGGGAAGCTGCTACTCACCGGATCGTTGGCGACGAGTGTCGACAGCACATCGTCATTTGCGGTCGGTAGTCGTGTTGGCGCGCAAGGGACGGTCACCAACATCACGGTCAACGGGACGGTCGCGGATGGGGCCTATACGATCACCTATGACGAAGCGACCAACCAGTTAGTCGCGACGGATGGAACCTCGACGTTCTCTGCGAGCCTTCCGGCGGACAATGCTGCTGTTCCGACGACGATCAACTTCGATGATGGTAGTGGTAATGGCTTCACGTTGACGGTCAGCAGCGGTTTCCGCACGAACGACTTGCTCGGGCGCTCCCTCGAGGGACGCAGTATCGAAGTCTCGAGTGGCGCCATCGCCGCGACCTCTGACTTGCGTGGGACACCGAATACCCAAATCCAGACCGCTCTCGGACACGTCGCTGCGATCGACGTGAGTGGCGCGCTCGCCAGTGACACGTATACCTTCAGCTACAACCAGGTGAACCGAGAAATAACGCTCACGCGCGGGTCAGACGGTGCGGCCCAAACCATCCAGTTGCCAGCCGCCTTCTCCGTCGCAGCAGGCGGTCGCTACACGCTGAATTTTGAGGCACTCGGTGTGAAGGTGACCTTCGAGACCACGACCGGTTTTGGCAATGCTGATGACCTTGGCTTCGGGCTCGACCGCTATCAGCTCACCACCGCTGGTGATGGCTCGGCCCACTTCCAGGTCGGCCCGAACAGCGGTCATTCGTATCTGGTCGCCTTCAGCCGGGTCCTCGTTGACAGCAACTCAGCAACGCCCGCGGCGCTGCAAAACCTCTATGCGCAACTCACCAACTTCGCCGACATGGTCGATAGCTCGCCCGGGACCAATGCGCAGCAAGTGCAGGCAGCGCAGGACTTGATCACAGCGATCGATGGCGCAATTAGCTACGTGAACCAAGTGCGGTCGAATCTCGGTGCCGCCCAGAACCGGCTCGAGCACACGATTGCCAACTTGGGTGTCCAGCACGAGAACCTGACGGCTTCGGAGAGCCGGATCCGCGATGCCGATATGGCTGCCGAGATGGTGACGTTTACCCGCAACCAGATTCTGCAGCAGGCCGGCGTGGCGGTCCTGGCTCAGGCGAACGCAATGCCGCAGTCGATCCTCTCGCTGCTGCGCTAGTCCCGCGCATCGCATGCCCCGGTCGGGACTCGTCCCGGCCGGGGCGTTCGCGTTCATGTGGCGATTTGTTGTGGTGGCTGGAGAACCTTGCTCGGGCACTCAGCATTGTGGTCGGAGAGCACAGGCAGGGGTGGCTCACAAGGGGTGAACGTTGTGCCGCACCGCGGGCAACGCGCTCAAGGGCTCGCGCATGCGGCAGAGCGCAGACATCCAACGCGAGCGGTGGGCAACACCGACTCGTGCAGTGCGCAGTTCTCAAGACTCCATGAGGGCAGCAGCTACCGGACATTGCACCAGACCAGCGTCGCAACCAACCGTGGCTGCTCCAGCGCGCCACATCGGGGAAGGGTGAGACACGGGCAGAGAACGTGATAAACGGGGCGTCCGTGCAGGAAGATGAATGATGGAAGGCGTGACAAGATGACATCCCCCTCAGCTCTTTTGGA
>DAOTWO010000390.1:0-1609 GCA_034435855.1 Thermomicrobium sp.
CATACTGCGTGCCCCGGCTTGTGTCGCCTCGAGAAAAACAGCCCACACAGCAGGGGCCGCCTCGCTTCCCCGAAAGCAAGAGGGAAACTGCTCCCGCGCACGCCAGAAATGAGTCTCCATGCATCAGAAAGGCGCTGCGTTCACACGTTCATCGGGCGGGTCATCGTTCGGGCGCGCACGGACGAGCCCGGTCCGCAAGGCATAGGCAATCACCTGCGCACGGTTCTCGAGGTGGAGCTTAGCCATGATATTCCGGAGATGATACTTCACCGTATTCTCACTAATAAAGAGTCGATCAGCGAGTTCTCGGTTCGAAGTAATGCCCTGCACGAGTAGCTCGAGGATGTCACGTTCCCGCTCGGTCAGCGAGAACTCCTCACGTCGTCTCGACTCGCCGCGACTCAGCTCTTGCAGGACACGTCGAGCCAAATGCGGGGTCAGCACCGGTTGGCCTGATTGCACCGCTTCAAGAGCCCGGAAGAACTCCTCGGTCTCCAGATTCTTCAAAAGATACCCATATGCACCGGACTTGATCGCCTCGAAGAGATCAGCCTCGTCATCAGAGGCCGTGAGAACAACAACTTTGACCTCCGGCAGCTCAGTCGTCAGAATACGCGTCGCGCTGAGTCCATCGACCTCCGGCATCGTCAAATCCATAAGGACGATATCCGGTCGCAACTGCCGAGTGAGTTCCACCGCCTCGCGGCCATTCCCCGCCTCACCGACAACGTTGACTCCGCGGGCCTCTAAGAGACTCCGCAAACCATCGCGGAACAAGGCGTGATCATCGACGATCAAGACGCGCATGCTCTCCCCCGTCGACCCCAACGGGCACGACCCCGAGCGGAATGACTGCTTCGATGGTCGTCCCATTTCCAGGCCGAGAATTGATTGTCAAGGAACCGCCGACAGCCTCAGCCCGCTCACGCATCGTCGCGAGACCAAAACGCGGGTAATTCGCACGTTCCAGCGCGGTCGGATCAAAGCCGACACCGTTGTCCTCGATCCTGACGTGGAGCACGCCGTCGAGTCGCACCATCTTAACTGTGACCTGCGTCGCCCGTGCGTGCTTCCGCACGTTCGCAAGCGCCTCTTGCACGATGCGCAAGAGCTGGAGCTCTGCCATCGGCTGCAGTCCACGAAGGACATCGTCGGAAGGCTCAACAACCAGCGTCGCGGCGATCCCACTCTGATCCTGCCAGCGCTCAAGATACGTCCGGAGTGTCTCTAACAGCGTTCGGTTTGGCGCGAGGCCCGTCCGGAGACCGAGGATCGCCTCTCGCACGTCCGCGTACGCGTCCCGCGCTGCCTGTTCGAGCTGCCGGAGGTGTCGCTCCGCATCGGCAAGCCGCTCCGGTTGACGGAGCAACTCGCGCAGCGCCGACGCCTTGGTGATGACGTACCCAAGCACTTGCGCCAGGCTGTCATGCATCTCCCGTGCGATCCGTTCACGCTCCTCGATCACGGCCAGACTCGTCAGACGGCGATGCAAGCGCGCGTTCGTAATGGCCAATGCCGCCTGTGTGGCAAACCGCTCAAGTCGAGAGCGATCCTGCTCATCGAACGGGCAACCATCTTCGCGATCAGCGAGGTAAAGACCACCGACGAT
>DAOTWO010000391.1:0-4602 GCA_034435855.1 Thermomicrobium sp.
CCACTGGAAACGGACCATACTCAAAGCTCGTCCACAGTCGCCCACCAACCCGGTCGCGTGCTTCCAACAGTTCTATCTCTACGCCCGCTTGCTGCAGTCGCCACGCGGCGGCGAGCCCTGAAATTCCTCCCCCAAGAACCAGCACCCGATCTGTGCTCGTCTGCTCACGCACCACACTCCTCCTTCGCGCACCCGTCGTGCGTCATACCGTTGCTTCTCAGTGTGGTGCGAGCACGCGTGTTTCGGCAACCTGCTGCGCTTCTCGTCCCAGTGTGGCCAATGCCAGTATCCCGACCACCAGCGGCCCACTGAGCCACATCACTAACCCGCCGAAGACCTGGTCAGCCAGCAGACGACTCTGCTCCGTGATGTGCAAGAGATAGCGGTGATAGAGAACGTCTGGCCAAAACGTTACCAATGCCCCGAGAATCGCGGCCTGGGTCCCACCAAGGATGAGGTAGAATGCTCGCCCCGCATCACTGCGAAAGCGCCGTCGCACTGGTGGCGCTCCGACAATCGGCCACCAGTAGAGAAGCGCTCCAAGGAAGAAGGTGACGTGCTCAAGATCATGCAGCCAGCGCCGGGTAAGCACCGCGTCATACAGTGGCGGGTAATGCCACATCCACAACGTGACAATCCCCGCCACAAGCGCGACCGACGGCCGCGTTGCCTGGCTCAAGAGCTGAGCGCCAACACCCCCTCTGCGCAGCAGCCGCTGCATCAATTGCCGACCACTCCTCGGCAACGACCACACGGCCACCGTCAGCGGCCAGCCCGCCAAGAGCAATGGCGCTGCATAGAGCAACGCGAGATGCTGCACCATGTGCCAGGAAAAGAAGAGCCCACCAAGCTCATCGAGTGGAGAGAGAAGTGCCAGCAGGAGAAGCGCAAAGCCCAGCAACCACCAGATCGTCCGGCGGAGAAGCCAACCACTCCTGTGTTTCAAGAAAAGCTTGCTCACTCCAATACTATAGGAAAGTAGCATCCCACCAAGGACGAACAAAACCGGAAGACGCCAGGTCCAATACCCCGGATCAAACCACGCCCCGACTGGAAGCCAGATCAACGGCTCTGCCACACGACCACCTCACCCTGAGCCGGCATGGTCGAAACAACGTTCTTCACCGCCGCCCGTATGACCACGTAAGAGCAAGTCCAGTCAGAAGAGCTCCCCCCACAATATTTCCCAGAGTCGCCGGTACCTGATTCCAAAGCCACCAGGCACTGAAACCGATCGGTGCTCCAGCAAGTATGCCCGCAGGAATAACAAACATATTCACAATGGAATGTTCGTAGGCAAGTCCAAAGAAGGTCAGTATCGGCAGCCACATGGCAACAACTTTGCCCACGGTCGACCGTGAGCTATAGCTGAGCATCGTTCCCACCGTCACCAGCCAGTTGGCGAGCACCGCTTTCGTTAGGACCGTCATCCACCCGCGCCATCCTTCCTCGGCATAAGCTATGGTCTTGCTCACCGCCACTTGCCGCAGCTGCTCCCCAACCGCACCAGCACCGTGGCTCCACCACCCGGTTAGAGAAGCCACCGCCAGGACTGCAAAACCTATACCGCCGAGGAGATTTCCAACATAGACCCACCACCAGTTCCGCGCGACTGCCCCAAGACTGACGCGTCCGGCATACCAGCCAGCAGGAAGCAGCGCAAAATTTCCGGTGGCCAGCTCCAAGCCCAAGAGGACCAGCATACAAAAACCAACTGGGAAGACCAGTGCACCGACCAGCCGCGGCAACCCCTGTGCCCAGGCCGTCACAGCAAGGAGGGTCGCTGCACCCAGCAACGCACCGCTGAGCGCTCCGCGGAGGATCATCGGAGCAACGGTAAGTCTCGCCTTCCGCTCACTCGCTTCAACTGCCGCTGCCACAAGTTCGACTGGGCTAACCGCATCCCCGATCTTTTCCGCGGCCGCTGCTTCGAATCGCAAAGCACTCTGGTCTCGCATCAGCACCCCTCAGTTCAACGAACAGCCCTTTGGAAGCATTCCGCAAGCGTCATCTGCGCAGGCAGTTGCAGGTTCTGGTGAGAGACAACCGGGCTGACACACAAATCCTGACCCCCACCCGGCCACCAGGCAATCGAGCTGAGCAACACTGTCCATGTCATACGATCGTTTACCGGTACGGGAAGGATACCCTCCGGAACGCGGTGCGTTGTCCTTCCCGTGCACCCGATCGTCCCCAACGTTGGAAGATCATCGGAAGAGACGGTGAGCTGAGACGCTGCGTCGAACCACCTTCACGATCAGAACTCGACCGCTCGTGTTGCAACCCCACGGCGCCGACCTGACTTCACGTGCTAATCATTCGATCCGGGTGCCGGAGCAGGGGCTCGCCACGCAGCCGGTACGGCACGGAGCCCAAGGATGAGGAGACCAAGGAAGGCGATACCCAGCAGGAGCACAAATGGCACCGCCACCTGCCCGAGCACTTGCCAGGCAGCACTGTGCTCCGCGTATCGGCGCGGTACACTCTGCAGTCCGGACAAGAAGAATGCGAGGACGAATCCTCCGGCGCCAATTGCGTACAGCCATCCGAGCCAACGCGCCGCCGGGCTTGTCACCCAACCCTCAACGCCTCCCAGCGTGTGGAACAGATAGGCCCAGGTAAAACCAGCAGCACCAAAGAGATAATAAGAGTGGAAGTGCGCTGGCACCCAAAGCGTATTGTGCATGACGTTGTTGATCGCAATCGTTCCGTCAAGTATCGCGGCAAAGCCCCCGACAACCCAACCCCACAGCCCAGCGAGAATGAAGATGACCGGCGCAGACCATCGCACCCGTGACCCGTACAGAAGACCAAGGCTTCCAATAATGGTCACAAAAAAGGCCGGAACTCCCACCGCATAGGAACCAAACTGCCCAATGAGGTGCAGCGGCCAAGGCTGCACAAAGTCCTGATAGAGGTGGTGGAAATAGGGCAAGAGTACAAGAATGAGAACCAAATTAACGGCCAGAGCTACGGGAAAGCCCATTTTGAACGTCCGCCCGGTATAGGCGCCTAGTGTGGCATAGACAAGGGCAACAGCGAGGTAGATGTTGAGGTTCACCAGCGTATGCCCAAACAGGAACAACATGTTTTTCGCAAAAAGGACATCAAAGCCGCTGACCAACCCCAGCATTTCCGCGAAAATCGGTACCAGATACACCACACCCGCCCCAACCGCGATGATCCCATCGATCGCCACCACTGTGGCGGCGAGCTCCGGACCAGTCGGGACCGGACGCTCTGTCTTGCGACCAAACAGCACCGGCCAGGCAAGTGCGTTCCCGAACCCACCAAAGGTCCTCAATGCCCCGACCAGCACAGCCAGACACCACAGCAAAAAGGCCACGGCGACAAGTGTGTAACCGAGGAGAAACCCCCAGGTCGCACTCATTGGCCAGTCGCCACGCACGGGCAAGGGGTAGGTAGTTGTCCATCCCGCGGCGAAGCCACCCACCAGTGTTGCCAAAATGACCAGCCCCGAGCCGAGAAAGTAGACGACAAAGGCGGTCCAGAGGAGCCGCGGACTTAACCCAATGCGCGGCGCGATGACCCGCGCCACTCCCCCGAGTGATGCCAACAGGACACCGGCAACCATCCCCGATCCATGCAGCGTCATGATGCGGTAAAACCAACGCGGCCCAAGATCAATCCAGCCAGCGTGCTGCAAGCGCATCAGGAGCCCCAGGACACCCATAAGGAGAAAGACAGCAAAGCCGACCAGCATGTACACCAGCGTCGCCTGCTCAACCGACTGCTGCGCTCGGGCACTGTTCCCGTTGCCAACTCGTCCCTCCATGGCCTCCCTCGCACCTTTCACTCCACCGTGAACTCAGCCACCATGAGATGATGGCCAGTGGCACAGAACTCCAGGCAGCGAATCGTGTAGGTTCCTGGTTCATCGAACCGGTAGAGAAGTCGGTTCGTGTAGCCCGGCATAGCCTGCACCTGCGTCACAATTCGCCCATCTGGCGCGTAGATGCCAAACCCATGGTTGACATCAAGCGCCCTCACGACAAACTCCACGGTCTGGCCTCGCGGAATCGTCTTCTGACTCAGCTCCCAGGCCCACATCCGTCCAGTCACCTCAACTGTGACCTGAGGGGATCCAAGTCGCGCGGCTCGACTCGTCGGATAGGGCAGAAATGGCAACGAAAGAATGAAGGCCGCCCCAAGCACGACCACCACAATCAGCGCGCCCCATCGCCGTAACCGAGAGACCACTGCACTGACGCGCTCGTAGGGAGCTGTTAGCGCCGCTCGCGTCGCAATCCACCACAATGCCCCTGTCCACAGGACGACAAAGATGAAAAACACAACCCCGACGCCGACCTGCATAACACCCCCTTCCGCCGCCCGCCGTACCTGCAAGACAACACCTGACTGTATGTCGTTTTCATACCATGTCGTAGTACTACAATGATAGTGCAAGCTGCCCACCGCCGCAAGACCGCTTCGGCTGAGTGACGCAACTCCCTCACCTCCACGGGCGTGTCCCCCCAACGCAACAGGTGCCTCACCTTGCGCTCCAACGCTCCGGCGGTCGAGCCTTCCGACTCCAGAACGCAGCGCAGGCGGCCTTCCTTCTCCGTGTCACAGGAAAAG
>DAOTWO010000392.1:0-1774 GCA_034435855.1 Thermomicrobium sp.
ATGTGATCCCGAGAGAGGGAATTGAAAGCTAATTTACCTTTTCCAGACACAAAGGATAACGTGCTTGTTTGTGATCCCGAGAGAGGGAATTGAAAGTCTACTAATCCTGTCGATGTTGAGGTCGGGCAGAGTATCGACTCCAGTGATCCCGAGAGAGGGAATTGAAAGTCAGGTCGCGCCACGACGGAACCGCCGTGTCAATAAAGGAATGCAATTGCACAGTGATCCCGAGAGAGGGAATTGAAAGCATATTGGATATTTTCCGGTATATTCTTTATTCCGAATTCATGTGATCCCGAGAGAGGGAATTGAAAGCATAAAGTTCAGCATACGCCATCAGCGTCCCACGGGAGACTGTGATCCCGAGAGAGGGAATTGAAAGAAATGCCCGGCGTCGGCGGGAGCGCCGGGGGAAGATCCGTCCCCGTGATCCCGAGAGAGGGAATTGAAAGATACGGGGAGCGACATACACTTCTGCGCTAAAGTCCAACATCGTGATCCCGAGAGAGGGAATTGAAAGTTAGATATCGCTATGCGGTGGATGGAACAAAGCTCCAGCCAGTGATCCCGAGAGAGGGAATTGAAAGTGAACTCTACCAGCCAGCATGACGAGAACGGGGCTGTGAAGCTTGTGATCCCGAGAGAGGGAATTGAAAGCTTAACCCAATCAATGATTGCCTGCAAATCAAACTGACCAGTGTGATCCCGAGAGAGGGAATTGAAAGCTCAACGTCCAGCCCGAGACGCATCTCCAGCCGCATGATGGCGTGATCCCGAGAGAGGGAATTGAAAGTCACATCTCGTAAAAGACATTCTATATACGGGGGCTGGGGGCGATAGTGATCCCGAGAGAGGGAATTGAAAGCTTCTTTATCTAACATTCGTTGAGCCGCTCATTGAATCAATCGTTCAGTGATCCCGAGAGAGGGAATTGAAAGCATGCAAGTTTTCCAGCTAAAAGTAAGCCAGCACAAATACTGTGATCCCGAGAGAGGGAATTGAAAGAGATTCGTAAGCGAGGCTGGCTCAAACTTTATCTTAGCCACTCCAGTGATCCCGAGAGAGGGAATTGAAAGCTTTGCTGCTTAAGCTCGTTATAAATTTTCCTGCCCATTGGAGGTGATCCCGAGAGAGGGAATTGAAAGCCTCAAAACTTTGACGGCCTCTAGAACATTCAGAACCTCACCCACCTGTGATCCCGAGAGAGGGAATTGAAAGCAGTCATTACATCGCACCTCACACCAATAAAGTTGACATCCGTCCCGTGATCCCGAGAGAGGGAATTGAAAGACTAGGATTACTGCAGCCAAGCCGTTCACAGTAAGTTGGCGTGTGATCCCGAGAGAGGGAATTGAAAGTCAATTATTACCCGCCTCCTTCTACCGCCAAACACAACACGCAAGTGATCCCGAGAGAGGGAATTGAAAGTAGCTTTCTTTATTCTCGTCGACGAATATGTGAAGGAGTGATCCCGAGAGAGGGAATTGAAAGATGACGGCCTCGGCGGAGAAGCTCAGGCGGGGAATACGCGCAGTGATCCCGAGAGAGGGAATTGAAAGTCCGTAGCCACCGTGGTGTTAAGGTAAACGTTTTCATAGAGTGATCCCGAGAGAGGGAATTGAAAGATGTCCTCCGTTCCCACAGGAGAGTTTGCTGGAAAATCAAAGTGATCCCGAGAGAGGGAATTGAAAGCTCCGCGGCTCGGCGACGGACAACACCCAAAAACCTCCGACACGTGATCCCGAGAGAGGGAATTGAAAGCAATGCCCGGCGT
>DAOTWO010000393.1:0-4069 GCA_034435855.1 Thermomicrobium sp.
GCACTCCGCCTTCCCCTGGACGTCATCCTGACGCGCAAGATTGGAGCTCCGTTTAATCCAGAATATGCGATCGGTGTCGTGGCCGAAAATGGTTTCGTTTCCGTGAATCAAGAAGAAGTCGCACTGGGAGTGGCCAACGAGGCGTATATTCAGCGTGTCGTGCCCAAACTGATGGCGGAGCTCGAACGGCGTCGCCAGCTGTATCGCGAGGGACGGCCACTTCCGGACCTGACTGGGAAGACAGCGATTCTTGTCGACGATGGGGTCGCGACAGGGTTCACGATGTTGGGGGCAATCGCCGCGGTCCGCGAGCAACATCCGGAACGGATCATCGTCGCCTTGCCGGTGGCGCCGCCCTCGACAGCAGAGCGTCTGCGCCGTGAGGTTGACCGCATTGAAGTGCTCATCATGCCCGAACCGCTCGATGGTGTTGGCGCGTGGTACCAAGACTTCCACCAGGCGAGCGATGAAGAGGTTCTGGAACTCTTGCGGCGCGCTCGCGAGATGCTGGCGGAGTTCGACGGACAGATACCAGAAACTGAGGCATCTTGAGTGTCGTCGGAAAGCTGCTGCGGATTGTCCTGCAGGGGTGCGTGCGCTGATGGTCCGCCGTGCTGTGTCCAATCTCTCGTGAACGTGGGAGGGATGTTCTCTGCGGTACCACGATCGATGACACAACGAGTTGTTGTCTCAAGTGCACCGCGCCAGGAGGTGCATTCCTCCCGAGCAATCCCGCTCGTACTCCCATGGCAAGCAGCCAAGCCACGAGAGACCTTCCTCGCCACTTGTGTGGGTGATCTTTGTGGGCGCGAAGTGGTTGCCCTGCTGGTGTGAGGGTGATGTCGTGATGCACGCCCTTCTCGGTCGCTTTCTGTCTGGGAACTGCGGGAAGAGTCAGGAGAAGATGAAAGATGATGGTAGTATCAGACTGCGGCCGTGAGCTCCGTTGCATCTGTTCTGGAAACGCAACATACCGCGACTGAAGTCGTACGGTGTGTGACACCTGAACCCAGCTGCTAGCAGCCCTTGCGTTTGACGGTCGCTGGTGTGCGCCCTATCATCGCGGCGGGGGGTACAATGCCGGTGACGGAGCTCTTGTACCTTGACGACAGCTACCTCCGTGAGTTCGATGCGACAGTCGTCGCGGTGACGCCCGACCAGGGAGTCGTCCTCAATCGGACGGCATTCTACCCGGGAGGCGGAGGGCAGCCACACGATACCGGCGAGCTCATCGCTCCGGACGGTCAACGGTGGCGCGTCGTTTCGGTGCGGCGCGGGGCGACTGCAGACGAACTTGTCCATCTGCTTGACCGGGTGCCGCCACCAATCGGCACACTCGTGCACGGCGTTCTCGACTGGGAGCGGCGCTACCGGTTGATGCGCTATCACACCGCGTTGCACATTCTCTCGGCGGTGGTCTACCGCGAGTACGGCGCGCTGGTGACAGGCGCGGCACTGGACGTCGACAAGGCACGGATGGACTTCGAATTGGAGGATCTCGCACCGGAACGGGTGGCGCGGATCGAGGCGCTGGCCAACGAGGCGATCAGCCGTGGCTTGCCAGTACGCTGGTGGACGATCCTACGGGAGGAAGCAGAGTCCATCCCGGATTTGATCCGCACGAAGGTCAATCTGCTTCCACCTTCGATCCAGCAGGTGCGGGTCGTGGCGATCGAGGGACTGGACCTCCAGGCTGACGGAGGCACGCACGTACACAATACGCTGGAGGTCGGCGGGATCCGGGTGATTGGGACACGCTCGAAGGGACGCAGGAACAAGCGAATCGAGATCGAGCTTGTGGATGGGCCCGAGCGAATGGAGGCAGTGTGAGGCTCTCTTGGGACAGGATTCTGGCAAGGCGCGTCGCCGCGTTCCGCCCGTGCATTCGGACAGATTTTTCAGGCCTTCCTGCTCCGCCAGACACGATTCATTTCACTGGTGGTGCGCCGCCGGTTGAATGCTTACCGGTCGAACCGCTCGCCGAAGAACTCGCACGTGCCTGGCGTTCCGAGCCAACAGCGCTCTGGTATGGCGAGACCGAGGGGTATCGGCCGCTTCGCGAGGCGATTGCTGCTCGGCTGGCACGTCGGGGAGCAGTAGTCGATCCGGACACGATCCTGGTTACGCAAGGGGCCCAGCAGGCGATCGATCTTGTGGCTCGTCTCCTGCTCGAGCCAGGAGATCGGGTCCTGGTCGAAGGGCCGACGTACTTTGGAGCGCTGCAGGTCTTCGAGCAATACGCGGTGCGGATTGAGGCGGTTCCGCTCGATGAGGAAGGCGTGCAGCTCGAGCGGCTAGAGGAGTTGTTGGCCCGCCAGCCACGGCCGAAGTTGTTCTACACAGTTCCCACGTTCCAAAACCCGGCTGGCGTGATGATGTCGCTGGAAAGGCGGCGAGCGGTCGTTGAACTTGCCGAGCGCTACGGCGTCCCAATTGTCGAGGACGATCCCTATGGGGATCTCTGGTACGAGACGGTACCACCACCACCGTTGCGTGCGTTCTCCGAAGACGTGCTCTCGCTGGGGAGTTTCTCCAAGACGCTCGCTCCCGGCCTGCGTGTCGGTTGGCTTGTCGCTCCACGTCAGTTGATGAAGCCGCTCATCGACGCGAAGGAAGCCGCCGACATTCAGTCCGACCGGCTGCTCCAGCGTGCGATCGCTGCCGTGATTACCAGCCCCTGGTACGAGGAGCATTTGACGGCAGCACGGCGAGTCTATGCCACACGTTGTCGGACGCTTGCCGATGCGCTGGCGCGGGAGCTCGGTGATCTAGCGACGTGGCGGCTGCCGGGTGGTGGCTTCTTTCTCTGGGTAACGCTCCAGGGTGACGTAGACAGTGCGGCGTTGTTACCGCACTGCGCCGCAGCTGGGGTGACCTACGTGCCCGGCTCGGACTTCTATCCAGACCACCGTCCGAGCCCGAGCTTCCGGCTTGGTTTCACGACGCTCTCGATCGAGGCGATGCTTGTCGGTGCGGAACGACTGGGGCGAGCGCTCCGGGCGGCACTCGTCGAGGCCGCGGGTCGCTGAGGAGTGCTTGGTTCGTTGTAGGGGCTGAGCGTGTTTCTGCCTGCTCCTCGGCGGTTCTTCCTGGGATACGGTTGGATTGGTGCATGGCGTGCCGGGCATTCAGGGGCTCGTGCTCGTGATGTTCCTGACGGCACCGATGGTTTGACCTTTCGTCGTGGTGATCACGGCGACCCGTTTGGCCCTGATCCGCATTGACCTTGCGTGCGAGTCTCCGTCTGGTGTGGGTACAGATTTCCTGTGGCTCGCGGTTGAGCGGACAACTCCTCTTGCCGATCCACCCCTCCGAGCGGTCGAGGTGAGAAGGACAGAAAGTTCTTCGAGCCGGAGGACTGCCGTTGGTGGTTTGGGCCAGGATCGAGGGGGTGCCGCGATTAAGCTTTGGGGATCGTCGGTGATGAAGACGCCGCGAAGGGATTGCCGAGCGGTGATGGCGCACAGGCGCGTTCCTTCACCAGACGCGGCAGATGAGTCCTTTGAGATACTCGCCTTCGGGGAATGACAGACGGACTGGATGGTCGGGGGCTTGTCCCAGACGCTCGAGAATCTGGACCTCACGGCCAGCATCCTCGGCGGCAGCGAAGACGATCTTTTGGAAGAGATCCGCGGAGACCAGGCCTGAACAGGAGAACGTGACGAGAATTCCGCCTGGCTCGAGAAGGTGAAGTGCCTGCAAGTTGATGTCTTTGTAGCCGCGTGCCGCGCGTTCCAGATGCGCTTGCGCAAAGGCAAATTTGGGGGGATCGAGGATCACAGCCTGGAAGCGGCGCCCACTGGCACGGAACTGTCGGAGAACTCGGAAGGCGTCACCTTCGACGTTCTCGAAGCGACTGGCAGGGAAACCATTGAGATGCACATTGGCGGCCGCCTCGGCGAGTGCCTCGGCAGACGTATCAAGATTGACGACAGATTCTGCACCGGCGGCGAGTGCGTACACTGCGAAGGCACCGGTATAGGAAAACGCGTTCAGTACTCGTGCTCCCGCAAGATAGGGAGCAACGCGCCGCCGATTCTCGCGCTGGTCGAGGTAGAAGCCAGTCTTT
>DAOTWO010000394.1:0-8140 GCA_034435855.1 Thermomicrobium sp.
GAAGAGCAGGCCGAGAGCGCGTTCCGGAAAGTCAGCTTCAGAACGGAGAAAGGGAGGCACGCTCACTCGGAACTGTGGAAAGCCAGCGACGGCGAGGAGTAATACCACCTGGCTCGCCAGGAACCGCCGATTTCTCAGGACGTTTGCCCGTCCGGTTCGACCTCGCGACGAGGCTGTGTGATGACCGTTATGCATGGAAGTTCGTGCTCAAGCATTTGTTCATCCTTGTCCGAACGCCTTGTGCAGCCTACCTCTTTTCGCTCATCCGATCACGAGGGCTGAAGAGGACGCTGTACGATCACAGTGTCACTCGGCGTCTTCTACGCTGCACTCGGTGTACGCGCGAATGAAAGAAGGGGGCTGCGGATGGTCGTCATCGATCTCACACATCCTTTTGATGCGAGTATTCCCATGTTCCCGGGGTTGCCTCAGCCAGAGCTCGTGGAGTATCGAACGCGTACAGCAACGGCTGCTTCGTATGCCAGCGGCACGAGCTTTGTGATCCACCGCTATACGTTCATCGGAAATTCCGGAACCTATCTGGATGCACCATTCCACCGGTACGAAGATGGTGCCGACCTGGCGACGCTTCCCCTGGAGCGGACTGCCGACCTCCCGGGCGTTGTCATCGATGTCCGTTGGTTGGTCGCGCAGGGGCAGCTTGGGATCGGTCCGGAACGCTTTGCTGGCTTGGAACTGGCAGGATGTGCCGTTCTCATTTGCACTGGCTGGGATCGCCACTGGGGAACGGAGCGGTACTTGGCAGCAAATCCGCATCTGGTGGGTGAGGCTGCGGAGTCACTGATCGCGGCGGGCGCGGTGCTCGTCGGTATCGACAGCTGGAACATCGACAATGTCGCCGATCTCAGCCGTCCCGTGCATAGTACACTGCTCGCCGCAGGCATACCGATCGTCGAGAACCTGCGGAACCTGAGCTCACTCATTGGGCGGCCGTTCCGTTTCCATGCCGCACCGATACCGATCCGTGCTGGATCAGCAGTACCGGTGCGAGCCTACGCAGTGCTCAGCGAGACGGCGGGGCGGTGAAGTCGTGGGGCAGGCCATCAGCTGTCGGGAGCCCGACGAGTTGGCGGAACCGTGCCCACAGCTCGTCTTCGGTCCGTGCTGATTCGCTTTCCGCAGCTTCGCGGGCCCGGTGCCAGCGCTCACGGAGCGACAATTCCACCGTGCGCCGCCGTTCCGAGGAGAGAGCAGCGGCGACCGCTGCTCCGGCTGCGATACCGAGAGCGCTACTGGCGAGGAAACGGAGCAGTCGGTATGCTGTGGCCATTGCTCACCTCCGCTTCGTGGTGATCGAGCGGTCCAAGAGTGCCCCAGCCAGGAGTCCAACGACGAACGTGGCCAGCGTTGCGAGAGGGAGGCGGAGGAGCGCCGGGCCAGAAAGGTCGCGTACGAGAGCGATTCCAATGCGCCCATGCTCGATCATCGCGTGGTCAGCCCGGAGGAGCCCGATACGAGCCCGCGAGGCACGGAGCTCCCGGACGCGAGCGAGGGCGATCGCACTACGGAGGGTTACGGCCCGTTCAGCTTCCAGAGAACGGATTGCGCTGCGATCGACCTGGGCGCTGCGTGCTTCGACGTGGTTGGCGGTGGATTGCTCGAGACTGACACGGGCTCCGGTCAGGTGCTCGACCTGGCTCTGCTGCACGATGACCATCTGCCCCTCGACACGCTCGGCGTGTACGCTGGTGGCACCTGTCGCTTCGGTGGGAACATTTCCGCCGGGCTGCCGGTAGTGCGTGTGGTGGATGCCTGGCTGCTGTGTGTCGTGCATCGATCCAATCCCTTCGCGCGGCGCGGCCTGCTCGTGTAACCACCGGTCAAGCCGCGCGGACTCGTGCTGTTTTGGCGATCTCGGCCAGATCCTCAAACAGGTAGCGTGTCCAGCGGTCGAACTGCTGTTCACGCCACTCGTTCAGGAACGCCCGAACGGCCAGACGTGTCTCCGGTGGCATCTCTGCCCACGGGCGTTCCACTCCTTCGAGTTCTGGGTGCGTACGGGCGAACTCGGTGAGCGCCGCGCGCAACTCCGCAGCAGCGCGTTCCGGTCGCTCGATGAGCACGCCCAGCTCTTGGAAGTCTGCGTCAAGCAAGACAAAGGTCGGAATAGCCTGTGTGCCATCGGGCCGCCGATAGTGTGCGGCGAGGTCTTGATGCTCACTTCGTCGCACAAGGCGCACCTCAACCGTTGGCACACGCTGGGCGAGCGCAATCACCATCGGGACGAACTGGACCGAATCCGGGCACCAGTCTTCGGTAATGATGAGAATGTGCAACGGTTCCTGTCCGAACGCTGCCCAGTCACCCGGCATGATACGCGTCCGGGTGATGTTCCGTTCGAACTCCGCGCGATACTGCTGCATCGAGGCGATATACTCGTCAGGCGTCATTGCCTGCTCCCAGCGTTCGGCTGCAAGGCTCATCGAGCCCACCCCCTTTCCGCTGGACTCATCCTACACCGGCAGCGTCTCAGACACTGAACTCACCCCGTGCCGCGCGGTGTCGCAATTCGGGAATCACTTCCCGTGCACAGCGCTCAAGGACCGGCCACTGTGCTTCCGGCGGCATTGGGAAAACGAGATCGGTGAAGCCGTGTTGGAGATAGGCGATCGCGAGCGAGCGGAAACGTTCCACACTCTCAAACGGCGGTCGCCACGTGAAGACCGAACAGCGGAGTGTCGCTGGATCTCGCCCGAACTCACGCGCTGCCTGGCGGACGAAGCGAGCGAGTTCGCCGACCTCGTCCGGTTCACCACGCGTGTTCCAGATGTCGGCGTAGCGTGCGGCGAGCCGAAGCATGCGCGGCTTGAAGGCACCGACGATCAGCGGGATGCGAGGCTGTTGGAGCGGCTTCGGCTCGAATGGTGCGTCCTCGAAGTGGTAGAAGCGACCGTGGAAGGTGACGCGTCGCTCGCGCTGCAGTCGATCGATGATCTGGATCGCCTCCTCCAACATAGCGATCCGGTCAGCGACGCTTGGGAAGGGGAAGGAATAGGCACGGTGTTCGCGCTCCCACCAACCAGCACCGATGCCGAGTTCGACCCGTCCGCCTGAGGCATGGTCGAGCGTGACCGCCATTTTGGCCAGTAGGCCGGGGTTCCGGTAGGTGTTCCCACTCACCAGGACGCCGAAGCGGAGGCGCTGGGTCTGGACGCCAAGCGTGGCGATCAGTGTCCAGGCCTCAAAGTACGGGGTGTCCTCATTGTCGGCCGCCAGAAAGTGATCAACGACCCAGGCGGTATCGAAGCCGAGTTCTTCAATCCAGCGCCACTGGGCCAAAAGTTCGGGGAAGGGGCGGCGGTTCCCAGTCCCGATGCCAAAGCGCACGGGCGGAAAGCTATTTCCAGGGGTAGCAGAGTGCTCGCTCATCCGTTCCGTTCCTCTTCACCGAATTCTGGTGTCACCATGTGGAGCCGCCGCTCATGCTCGGTCAGCGCCGTAAGGATCGTGTCAGCGACCCGTTCGGCGAATGCACGGAGAGCGGGATACCGTTCCAGCTCGCGATCGAGATCACGGAGGAGAGACTCGACGAGACGGTCGCGGTTCAGATAGGTCACGGGTTCCTCCCCTTGGTCGATACCGCGCTGGCGCTCAGTATCGACCACGGGGAGGCCACAAGGCAAGTCTCAGACGATGAAGGCGCGCTCAATGACGCGGCGGACCGGTTCGAAGTCACGGCGCGCTTCCTCAACCGTCGGCACGCCGCTGCCCGCCTCGCTGACGAGGGCGCTGTAGTAGGCGGTGAAGCTTGGGTCACTGATCGGTGATCGATCGCGGTGCAGGATCCTCAGCAATCGCTCGATAGTCCGCATGGTCTGGTTCCTCCCTTCCTGCCGTATCGGCAGCATCTTGAGGATATCACGATATTGCGATATCAGCAAGAAAGGGGGTGTTGCTCTGCGCGGGCTCCTGCGCTAGGCTTCCAGAGAACCCAGCGAGGGGGATGCGGGACGTGCACGGCTCGCATCCGAGCGGCAAGGGAAGGCTGACCATGTGGCAACCGGCTCACCTGGTGGCGCGCGTTCGGCTTCTCGCGGTGGCGGCCTTACTCCTTGGAGCAGTTCTCTCGGTTCTCCCGGTTGCTGCTCAGGAGTCAATGGACGGCTGGAGCGGCTACGTTGAGGCGTGTGGAACGGATGGTGGCTTCGCCCAGCAGGAGTTTGCGCCTGGTCCGGGTACGCCACCCTACGGGACTGGAAGCCTGCAGTTCTCTGTTGCCGTGGTGAACGAGGGTCGGATCTGGTCGCAATTGGTCCAGCCGACGGTCGCACGAACCGCGCTCGCCGTAGTGAGGGAAATTCGCTATTGGACGTTCGTAACGCGTGGCGGTGCCGTCGCCCCACACGTGTTTCTGGACGTGGACCTCAACGATGACGGGGTTGCTGATGACCGGTTGATCTACCAGCCGGAGCTGAACGGCACGGTGACGCCGCTCACCTGGCAGGAATGGGAAGCAATCGGAGGGCGCTGGTGGTCGCAGCGAGGGCTCGGTGGGCTCTTGCCGAGCGCTCCCGGCCCGCTCGCAAGCTATCTGCAGGCCTTCCCTGGAGCTCGGCTGGCGGTGCCAGAGAGTGGGCAAGGAGGGCTCGGTGTAGGGGTCGGATGTCTCGGGAGCGGTTGGGGTGGCTGGCAAGGTGCCATCGACGCCCTGCTCTTCCGCAGTGATCCGTTCACTGTCTTCTGGAACTTCGAGTCGACCGGTGTCGTGACGACACGAGGCGGTGGTGTCACAGCCGGACCGACATTCCGGGAGTTAACTCCCCATCCCTGGGCGACGGTCGCTCCCGGTACCGTGCGCATCGCCGTGACCGCCACGAGTGACGACGGTCTGCGCTCCGTACGCCTCTGGCTCAACAACAATGAGCTCTCCCCGACAGTCACTGGCGATGACAGGACAAAGACTGTCAGTGTGCAGCGGACCTTGCAGCCCGGCTTTTTTACCGTTCGTGCGACGGCAACCGATATTCACGGCCGTTCCTTTACGGCCCAATGGCAGTTCGTTGTCTCTGCGAACGCGCGTGACGGATGGTGGTTTACGGCCGACGGGACGCCGCGCCGGGTGCAGATTGAGCAGTCGCTGCGCACGCTCAGCGAAGCATTTCGCTGGCACTTCTTTGGCATCTCCTGGGATGGCGCCTACCATCCGGAGATGCCGACCCATGGGACGGTTTCTTCGACGATCCGATTTGTCACGCGCTCCCCGATGCATTTCATGACGCTGCCACCCACGGATCCCGTTATGATCGCGGTCGAAGTGCGCTCGACTGACCAGCCGCTGGCGAGCGTCGAGCTCCGCTTGAACGGCCAACTCCTCAACGTCGAGATCTCGCAGGACGATGCGCGGAGTTGGCTTGTCTTTACCGTCCGTCAGCTTGAGCCAGGGCTGTATGGCGTGACCGCGACCGCTCGCGACACGGCTGGTCGAACGCTTACGACGAGTTGGGGCTTCGTCGTGTCGAGTAATCCCAACGAGAGTCCTTGGTTTACGCCTGATGGTCGCCTAAAGGCGGATACCGTCTCGCGGACTCTCCGTACACTAGTGGAGGGGTTCCGTTGGCACCTCTATGGCGTTTCGTGGGACGGGCAGCCGCATCCTGAGTTCCCCACTCATGCCACGAGTGTCTCTGGGCCGCAGCCACTCCGGCAATGGTTCGACAGTCAGGGGCGACCCAACCCCGAGGCGATCACGCAGGAGCTCCGCTCCCTCGAAGAAGTCTTCCGCTGGCACTTCTGGGGAATAAGCTGGGACGGCGGCCGCCATCCTGACGTCCCGACTCATGCCAACTAAGAGCGGGGGCGGCCGGTCGATCGACCGGCCGCCTGCTCAGCGTGCGACAAGGTCGGTGAGGCCGCTACGGGCTCAGGCGGTAATTTGGTGCTTCCTTGGTGATGATGACGTCGTGCGGGTGTGATTCGCGGAGGCCGGCGTTCGTCATCTGGATGAACCGGGCCTTTTCCTGTAGTTCGCGGATTGTTCGGGCACCGCAGTATCCCATCGCAGCACGCAAACCACCGACGAGCTGGTAGACGACATTCGCCAGCGGCCCCTTGTAGGGGACGCGTCCTTCGATCCCCTCGGGTACGAGTTTAGCGATGCTATCAACGTCCTGTTGGAAATATCGATCCTTGCTATACGAGCGGGCCTTCATCGCACCGATCGAGCCCATGCCGCGGTACTCCTTGAACCGCTCGCCCTGATAGAGGATCACTTCACCAGGGCTTTCGTCGACGCCCGCAAGCAGACTTCCAAGCATCACGGTGTCTGCTCCTGCCGCAATTGCTTTGGCAATGTCTCCGGAATACTGGATCCCGCCATCGGCGATCACCGGTACCCCGTACGCTCGGGCAACGCGCGCCACGTCCATGATCGCCGTGATCTGGGGAACGCCAACACCAGCGACGACCCGCGTCGTGCAGATGGAGCCGGGGCCGACGCCAACTTTCACCGCATCCGCACCGGCTTCGATAAGCGCTCGTGCAGCCTCACCCGTAGCGATGTTCCCCGCGATCACGTCCACATCCCAGCGTGCCTTAATCGCCTTCACCATCTCGATGACCGCGCGGGAGTGTCCGTGCGCGGTATCGACGACGAGGACGTCGACCCCTTCCTCGACGAGTGCTGCTGCCCGCTCCAGTGACTCCGGCCCGACGCCCACTGCCGCGCCGACGCGCAGCCGTCCCTGGGCATCCTTGGTGGCGTTGGGATACTGGATCCGCTTTTGAATGTCCTTGACAGTGATGAGCCCTTTGAGGATGCCGCGTTCGTCGACGACGGGCAGTTTCTCAATCTTGTACTTGTGTAGGATCTCGCGCGCTTCATCAAGGGTTGTGCCGACTGGCGCAGTGATGAGGTTCTCCTTGGTCATCAGGTTGGCGACCGGCTGATCCAAATCGTCCTCGAAGCGGAGGTCACGATTGGTGAGGATGCCAACGAGCCGTCCCTGCTCGTCGGTAATCGGCACGCCCGAAATGTGATAGCGCTCCATCACTGCGAGTGCGTCGCGGACTTTGTCGGTCGGACCGAGCGTCACCGGCTCAACGATCATGCCCGATTCGGAGCGTTTTACCTTGTCGACCTCAGCGACCTGCTCCTCGATCGAAAGGTTGCGGTGGATGATACCGATTCCGCCCTCCCGTGCCAGTGCGATGGCCATCCGGGCCTCGGTCACGGTGTCCATCGCCGCTGAGACGATTGGAATGTTGAGTTCGATCCTTCGTGTCAGCCGTGTCCGGGTGTCGACGTCCTTGGGGAGCACGGCCGACTCCGCAGGAACGAGCAGCACATCGTCGAACGTGAGGCCGATCCCAACGAGCTTCTCAGCCAAGACCTCGTCGAGTGTCGGCACATCGGTCATCGGTACGGGTATTGAGTCAGATGTCACGGTCATTGCCTGTCACCCCCTGGTTCTCATGGTGTTCCGTGGGCGGATTCGATCGGCTCTGGGACTGTGGAGAGCCCCAGTCGCTCGAGCAATTCCGCGCCGAGTTCGTTGTACGCGCGGGCCGCGCGGGAAGCGGGGTCGTACTCGAAGATCGTTTGCCCATGACTCGGTGCTTCGGCAAGCCGAACGGCGCGCGGAATGACCGCGCGAAAGACCCGGGTGCCGAACGCACGCCGGACTTCCTGGACGACCTGCAGCGCGAGTCGCGTCCGCGCATCGAACATCGTCAGTACCACACCGATGACGTCGAGCGGCGGGTTCAACCGCCGCTTCACAAGATCCAGCGTTGTGACCAGTTGGGCCAGCCCCTCCAAAGGCAGGTACTCGCACTGGATCGGTACCAGGACAGCGCGTGCTGCGACCAGCGCGTTGACCGTCAAGAGCCCAAGCGACGGCGGACAATCGACCAAAACGACCGCATAGCGTGGTGCGAGGAGTTGGAGAACTGCTCGCAAACGGAACTCCCGCTGAGGCGTCGCGACTAACTCCACCTCGGCACCGGCGAGGAGCCCAGACGAAGGTAGAAGATCAAGCCCAGGCCGTACGTCAGCAAGGACGGCCGACTCGGCACCTTCCGGCTCCAGTAATGCCTCATACACGGTCGTCTCGAGCTGCCCGCGATCGATGCCGAGACTGCTCGTCGCGTTCGCCTGTGGATCGAGGTCAACCAGCAACGT
>DAOTWO010000395.1:0-2856 GCA_034435855.1 Thermomicrobium sp.
TTCGTCGCTCAGGCGGAATCGTTGCAATCTGCTCCTTTGCCCAGGCATCAAAGTTCCGGATCTCGTCAATGTAGCGTGCGGCATTGGCCCGATAGATCTCAGCGTGGGCAGGGTCAGCTTCTGCCAACGCGTTGGCAATCCGCTCAATATAGATGATGCCAAAGTTTGGATCAAGCCAGAAATGCGGATTCACTCCATGCTCATGCATGTGATCATGGTGCTCCTCATTGTTTACCGCTGTTGCCTCAGGTGTCCCGTGCTCGTGATCATGGTCATGATCGTGCTCCTCGGTTGCCGGTGTAGCATGTTCGTGCACCGGCTCAGCCGTCGCCTCCACATGCTCCTCCTCTTTTGCCACACCAGGTGGCGGCTCCAAGCCTTCCGAAAGCACGACCACCGTCCCACGAAATCCCACCGCTTCAAGCTGTCGCTCCATCCACGGGTCTAGGTCACCGCCGTTGTACACCACCACCTGTGCATCCGCCAGCTTTGCAACGTCACGAGGCGTCGGCTGGTACGTATGTGGGTCCACGCCCGGTAGCATCACCGCGCTCACTTCCACCAGATCCCCACCGACCGACTGCACCATTCCAGCAAATACCGATGTGCTCGCGACGACGGTGAGCTTCTTGGCCATCCCCTCTACCGTTGTCGGGGTCGGTGTACTCCCACTCACAATGAGCGTTGGTGTTGTCTCAGACCCAGCCGGTCCGGTTGCTGTCGGCGTCGGCTCAGCTGGCCCCCGACAGGCCACAACCAGAAGCCCGCTTAACAGCATGAGCGTGGTCAACCATTGCTTCATCGTCACCCTCCCTACATCTGGTTCATCTCGGGGCCACGTGCGCCATCCCCCGCTTGCGGTCACACGTAAGGGATGATACTCGGTATCATTCAGAACGACAATAATCGCCCTCACTCCTCCAGGTCAGAGATGCAGAATCCGTCCAAACGTCACGCAGTCCCGCGGAGCTCCGCGGAAGTCTGCACACACAGCAGCCGAGGCAGTTGCTGAACGCCTCCCGCCGCTGTCCCTGCCGACCACATCGCAGACACGTACAAAGATGACCCACCGTGCGAGGACAGCCGGCTGCCCATCTCGAGCGTTTTCACCCTGTGAGATGAAGCCATCCGCACGGTCACAGCTCGTTCACGCTCCGAAGACTTCTTCAGAACTTTTGTGGGTGTGACTGCTGGGAGATCCGTAACGCTAGGAAGACACGTCGCACGACGACCGCTCGCAAGGTCCGGCGACTTCGGCCGTTGCCGCCTGGCATGCCTCACAGAGCCCGCTCAATTCCAGCCAGTGATCGAGAATCTGGAACCGGGTTTGTGCGGCAATTGAGGACAAGATCGGCTCCAGGTTGCACCCCGAAAACGCAGCGACTCGCCCGCACCGGATGCACACCACGTGGTGCCGGTGCTCATCATCAGCCACCACATAGCGGTGCACCCCTGAAGGATGATGCACCCGCTCGACGACACCTAGCTCAGCTAGAAGGTCAAGCGTACGGAATACTGTCGCCCGGCCAATCGTTGGCTGCCGGCGGCGCAGCGCACGAAAAACCTCCTCTGCCGAAAACGGCTCCCGCTGCGCCAACACAAACTCCACAATCGCGCGTCGCGGCCCGGTTACTCGACAGCCCCGCGCATGAATTGCCTCAAGAATCGCCTCAGTGGAGCGCATCTGCGACCTCGCCTGCAGCTCAGTATACCCCATCCAGAGATCAAGCTCCTGGCTCGGCTGGCACCGTGCGGTAGACGGTACCTCACGCGGCCGCACTCCTCGTCCACAAGCTGCATCGCCTCCTTCGAGTGAACAGACACCCTCTCCAACGCGCTCCGCGTTGCGTCACGTGCTCTGGAGCGCCACCATCCGCGCGCATCTGGCACACAAAGAAGGGCTTCGGAACCGCAAAGACATCCACACGGAGTCCCCTCGGCACGAACTCGTCTGAGCACAACCCAGCACATGTCAATTGCCGAGGTCGTTCTCCCACGCAGGACGGTACGGCTTGCCAGCCTACCAGCAAGAGAACCAGCGATGGACACAGGGTCTCCTCGCCCCGACGGACAGTGCTGGGACCCCATCGGAATGTAGGAAACGCAGGTATAACAGCACTTGGGTAAGCATGGTTTACCTTGCGGGCACCTAGCAAGCCTGCTGTCACTCCAGCGGCAGTGGCTCACCAACCTAGCAACCCCCTGCAGCCTCCCACTCCTTCCCATCAGGCGAACAACCCGTTATGCTCGAGAACGGATCGACTGCTGACGAGGGGAGCGTATCATGCATATCGAACTCGGGCGGCCGGTGATGAGTCGCGACGGCAAGCGCATCGGTACCGTGGATCAGCTCGTGTTGGATCCTGCTACCCGCGCAGTGCAGGCGATTATCATGCACCGCGGCTGGCTCCTCAGCGAAGACCGCATCGTCGACCGCGCGCTGATCGACGCAGTTGCACCAGACGGAACGGTGTGGCTTACCCTCGATGTCGAGCGAATCGGAGAACTCCCGCTTTTTGTTGAGGCCGAGTTCGTGCGCCTCACGGCGGAAGAAGCCGCCAGCTTCCCCTATGTCTGGCCCAGTGGGGGCGGGTTTGGCCCGATCCCGCTGTTGTGGGGCACCCCGGTTCGTGAACCCGTCGTTCCCGACCTCGGTGCTGCGCCCTACGAGCCTGGCGGCGGCACTCTGCCGAGCTCGGTTCCCCCAATCACTCCACCTGTTGAGGTCAAGAGTACTCTTCCTCAACAGGCTGTTCGCATCGACCGCGGAACTGCTGTCATCGCCAGTGACGGCGAACGGCTTGGCAAGGTCGAGCATGTGCACCTCAACGAGGATGGCGAAATCGTGAGCCTTGC
>DAOTWO010000396.1:0-3009 GCA_034435855.1 Thermomicrobium sp.
CTCTCGCCGTTGAGCCGCTCGTTCTCCTGATGGACGAGCCGACGAGCGCGCTCGATCCGATCGCTACCTACCGCATTGAGGAGTTGATCTGGGAACTCAAGCAGCGCTATACGATCGTGATCGTCACCCACAACATGCAGCAGGCGGCGCGCATCGCTGACTACGTCGCCTTCCTCCTTGCCGGCGAGGATCGTACAGGACGCTTAATTGAATTCGACACCGCGCAGCGGATCTTCACGAATCCCAAGCGCAAGGAGACTGAGGACTACATCACTGGAAAGATCGGATAGTACACGGTTGCGTTTTCGGCGTACACTTGTCATGCTCTGCGGACCGTCTACCGTGTCCTACGGCAAGCGTTAATACGTGGTCAACGTCTCCACCGGGAGCGAAAGCGAGGCATCGACATGGCAACTCGAGCGCGTGCAGAATTCGAGCGCGACCTGCAGACCCTGCGCCAAGAAGTACTCAACCTCGGCAGTATGGTCGAGAAAGCGGTCGAGCGCGCCGTCGAAGCGCTCAAGCGTTATGACGTGTCTCTCGCACAAAGCATTATCGAGCGCGACCGTGAGATTGACGAGCGCAGCTATACGCTGGAGGAACGTGCGCTTCTCCTCATCGCAACGCAACAGCCGATGGCCACTGACCTCCGGATCATCGCTGCGACACTGTTCATCATCAGCGAACTTGAGCGAATCGGCGACTATGCCGAAGGGCTGGCGAAGATCGCGATTCGTCTCAGTGCCTGGCCACCGCTCAAACCACTCATCGACATTCCCCGCATGGCCGAGATCTCGATCGATATGTTGCGACAGGCCCTCGATGCTTTTATCGAGATGGATTTGGAGCGCTGTCAGGCAATCTGGCGTCGTGACGACGAGGTTGATGCCCTCTACGATCAGGTGTACCGCGAATTGCTCACCTATATGATGAGTGACCCTCGGACGATTGAGCGAGCCACATTACTCTTGTGGGCTGCGCACAACCTGGAGCGGATCGCCGACCGGGTGACAAACATCTGTGAGCGGGTCGCCTTTGTCATCACGGGGGATCCGCGGGCACTCGTCAGTCCCGCTGAACCAGATTATGCTGGTGAGCGTGGAGCCGAGTTCGACGTTGAGTGAGGAGGGCGCCCACCATGCTCTGGGCCGCGGTCATCCGGTACGGTAATCCCGAAAAGATCCAGGAAGTCCGCCCGGTCCACCGACAGTACTTGCGCTCCTTGCGTGAGCAAGGCAAGCTCTGGGCATCCGGCCCGTTTGTTGACGATAGCGGCGCGCTCATTATCTACGAGGCAGAAACGGAAGAAGAGGCGCGAACGCTCATCGAGGGCGACCCGTTCTTCGAAGCGGGAGTCTTCCAAGATATTCACCTGAAGCCGTGGAACATCGTGTTCACGCCGCCATCCCAGTGACCAATGGCATCCGGCTTGCTACGATGTCACTGCCGTACCATCCTGTACGGCGGTTCATCGTGGCGGCGTTTGGACGGGAGGGACCGCAATGGCGATCGAAGCTGGCATCCGGACGTATCACCTTCTGATTGACGGTCACTTTGTGCCGGCTGTAAGTGGTGAGACCTTCCCCACGTACAACCCAGCAACGAACGACGTTATCGGCTACGTCGCCAAGGCCGGACGCGAAGATGTGGACCGGGCCGTTCGTGCTGCTCGGCGCGCCTTCGACGAGGGACCGTGGGGCCGCATGACGCCGAACGAGCGAGCCCGGCGGTTGCGCAAGGTTGCAGAACTCCTCCGTGAGCGATTGGACGAACTCGCCCGCTTGGAGACACTCAATTGTGGGAAGATCATCGTCGAGTCACGCATGGATGTGGCATCCGCGGCAAATTGCTTTGAGTACTATGCCAATCTCGCGGGCCAGATCTGGGGCGAGACGATTCCCATGAATGGACCGCTACTCGACTACACGGTGCGTGAGCCATATGGCGTCTGCGGTCAGATTATCCCGTGGAACTTCCCGATCTTGATGGCAGCCTGGAAGCTTGCACCAGCCCTGGCAGCGGGAAACACGGTCGTTCTTAAGCCCGCGAGTTACACCCCGATCACTGCACTCGTTCTTGGACAGATCTGTTTGGAAGCGGGAATTCCGGAAGGTGTTGTCAATGTCCTCACTGGGCCAGGCAGTGAGGTCGGCGCGGCAATCTGCGAACATCCGCTTGTCGACAAGATCGCTTTCACCGGCGAGACGGAGACAGGGCGTGAAATCCTGCGGCTGAGCGCAGGGACAATCAAGAAGGTCTCCCTCGAGCTCGGTGGCAAGTCCCCGAACATCGTGTTCCCAGACGCCGATCTGGAGGAGGCCGTGAATGGCTCGCTGTTTGCGATTTTTTCCAATGCTGGTCAGCGCTGCACAGCACGAACGCGCCTGCTGCTTCACGAGTCGATCCATGATCGCTTCATGGACGAATTCCTGCGCAAGGCCAGCCAGCTCCGGATTGGTGACCCGCTCGATGAGAAGACCCAACTCGGTCCACTCGTTTCGCAGCGGCAATGTGAGCGTGTGCTGAGCTACGTGGAGCGCGCGACAAGCGAGGGTGCCACACTTCGCCTCGGTGGCAAGCGACCAGACGATCCCGCCCTGCGACGAGGGAACTTCGTCGAGCCGACAATCTTCGACGACGTCCAACCGCAGATGACAATCGCTCGGGAGGAAGTGTTTGGCCCGGTGCTCTCCGTGATCCCCTTCCGCACCGAGGACCAGGCCGTGGAGATCGCCAACGCGACGATCTATGGGCTGGCAGCAACAATTTGGACAAACGACATCAAGCGTGCCCATCGCCTCGCCGCGCGCATTAAGGCTGGCAACATCAGCATCAACTATCCAGTCGTCAATCCACCGGAAGCGCCGTTCGGCGGCTTTAAGCAGAGCGGGATCGGTCGAGAGCTCTCACGGCACGCTCTTGACCTCTATACGCAGGTCAAGAACGTGGTGGTTGGACTCAGCGAGCAGCGCTTCGATTGGTACGGCAACTGGCCTCCGGGACGGTGAA
>DAOTWO010000397.1:0-1591 GCA_034435855.1 Thermomicrobium sp.
TGAAGAGCCGACGCGTCCCCTGCGTCCGACTCTTGAACAAACCGATACCGGAGGGCGAGCGGTGAGTGATCTTGCAAACCAGGAGACTGCGGTGCTGGCTCGCCCAGCAACACCGGCCGCACCGCGTCCTGCAGGTGGGCGGTGCCCCTACTGTCATGCGGATATCAGCGAGGCCGAGGTCTTTTGTCCCCGCTGTGGACGTGTGGTGTAATGCCTTGCCACTGTCCGGCCAGGGACGGAGGCGATTCTCTGCACCGAGAAGGGCCCGGCTCTCACGCGAGAACGGCTATCCCCATCAGAGTCAGAACCCACCGTCCCGGCCAATCGCCTGGAGTTCTTCCACGATGAGACGGAGCTCGGCGGCCCGAGCGTGCATCCGGACGATCGGCTCACCCTGCGGGTCAAGGAACAGCACGTCCACATGGTCGTTGGCCTCGACGAGCTCGGAGCCGCTGTAGTCGAGTTCGACCGTCAAGACCGGAGTGAGGCGATCGCTCGGTTCCGCCGGTTCACCATGTGGCGCATGAGTTAAGGCGAACCGATAATGGCCAAGGAGGTCAGTGAGTGCGCCGCGCTCGTTCGGCTCTTCTCCCAAGTAGAGCGAGAGATCGATTCGTCCGTCACTGATGTGCAAGTAGTAGCCATCATCAGCATGCTCAAGCGCGATGTCCTGAGGGAACCAGATATCGTAGATCACCAATGGGCGGGCTTCTTCTGGAGGAGCTTCGCCAGCTTCCTCGCCTTCCTCGGCGGGAGCAAGCCACTCTGGGAGTTCCCGCCCCTGGACGAGCCAATAGTGCGCGAGCCCGTAGCGGTAGAGGAGCTCGGCCAGGCGAGTTCGCACTGGAGCCGTGAATGCGCCTGGGAACTCGTCCTCAATCACCCGCTCAAGTGCACGGAGCATCCGCTCATACTCTGGGCGATCCCGCAATTCCTGGTCGATGAACCGGCGTGCTTCGGACAGAGCACGGCGTAGCTCCGCATCAATCGTGTCGGACGACTGCTCCGCAAGGAAACGCTGGATCGCTTCGAACAGCTCATCGTCGGGCTGGAATTGGTCGCGTGTCGGCTGTTCTGCCACGGCGCGCTCCGCGTTCTGCCACCCACAACGTGGGCCGTATCGAATGCCATTATGCACCTCCCTCTGCGACGTGTCTACCGGGCACCACAAGGAGGCTCCCACGGGCACATGCTCGTCTGAGAGAAGAACATGCGCGTGACGATCGGGTGCCAACGGTAGAGCGCAATCCGGACGGCTCGAGCGATTGGGGGTATACTCGACCCTTCGGTGATCGCGTCCGGGAGGGCGGTGGCGTGGACGACGAGCAGCGTGCAGCACCGTATTTACGGCAGTGGGTCGCCTATCTTGACGAGGGGGTCGTTCCTTTCTCGACACCCGGGCACAAGCAAGGACGCGGAGCGCCGCCGGAGCTCTGTGCGGTGGTCGGTGCTCGTGCTTTACAGCTCGACATTCCCCACGACGGCGGCACGTACGACAGCCATCTCAGTAGCGATCCTCTGGAGGAGGCCGAGCGATTGGCTGCCCGACTCTGGCGGGCGCGCGACGCGGTCTTCCTCGTCAACGGGAGTA
>DAOTWO010000398.1:0-4265 GCA_034435855.1 Thermomicrobium sp.
TGCGCGCCGGGGAAAGGAGCGCTTGCACCTCGGCATCAGCCAGAAGAAGTTCCCGGAGAGAGATCTCGCGCTCCCACGCTTCGCGTGCCAACCGCTGCACCAGGCGATACGCGCGCTGCCGATCCATCCCAGCCTGGACAAGTGCGAGCATCGCACGTTGCGAGAAGATCGCACCGTGCGTCGCATCCACATTCCTCTGCATTCGCTCTGGATACACAACCCAATCACGCACAAGATGGGTCATCGAGGCCAGCATAAAATCGAGCACGATACAGGCATCCGGCAGAATAACCCGTTCAACCGAGCTATGACTGATATCCCGCTCGTGCCACAGCACAACATTTTCCAACGCCGCATGCACATAACTGCGCAACAACCGGGACAGACCAGTCATCCGCTCGCTCTCGTGCGGGTTCCGCTTGTGCGGCATAGCTGAGGAGCCCATGTTGCTCGGATCAAACGGCTCCTCGAGTTCCCGCACTTCAGTCCGTTGGAGGTGACGAATCTCCGTTGCAAACCGATCCAGTGTCGCCCCGATTCCCGCGAGCGTTGTCACGAATGCCGCATGCCGATCCCGCCCTACAACCTGCGTCGATACAGGATCGACGCGAAGCCCGAGTCGGGCGAGTACTGCCTCCTCGACCTCGGGTGGAACGTGTGCATGTGTGCCCACCGCACCGGAAATCTTTCCAACGCGCACTTCCTCACGTGCACGCTGCAACCGCTCGCGCTGTCGTTGCAGCTCGGCATACCATCCGGCGAGCTTGAATCCGAAGGTAATCGGCTCGGCATGGACGCCGTGCGTCCGCCCGATCATCACGGTCCGGCGATGCCGAACAGCCTGCTCACCGACGACCGCGATAAGCTGGTCTAAATCTCTTAACAACAGATCGCTCGCTTCGACCAATTGCAGGGCCAGTGCAGTGTCGATCACGTCGGAACTGGTCAACCCGAGATGGAAGTACCGCCCTGCCTCTTCCCCAATCGACTCAACTGTCGCCCGAATGAAGGCAATGACATCGTGATCAACTTCCGCCTCGATCTCCCGCATGCGGGCCAAATCACAGCAGGCGGTGCGGATGCGCTCCAGCATCTCCGGAGGAACAACACCGCGTTCGGCCCACGCCTCTGCCACCGCAATTTCGACCCGCAGCCACAGCTCGATCTTGTGCTCTTCACTCCAAATGCGACCCATCTCGGGTCGCGTGTATCGTAGAATCATCCTCTCGCTTCCCTATTCGACCGCGGGAACACCCAAACATGAGGTGTGAAACAGTATGAGGGTCCCAGTCCGGTCTTCGTACAGTCCGTAACGGGCCTCCACTCGCCCGATCGAAAGTATACCGCCGCACGCAGAAGGCCCGATTCGTGAGGTTTGCAGCGCGCCACTCCACTATGGTACAGTCGGCGCGTTCGGGAGGCGGAATGAGCGGGGTGTCGGTACGGATGAGTAGCGCCTGGACTCGCTGGTGGAGGGAGCGAGTCGACGAGGTGGAGGCTCGATCGAAAGATTCGGCGGATGGCCTCCCGGCTGGCACGGTCGTCACGGTGAGAGCAAAACCGGCGGGCGACTGCCGGGACAAAGGCTCACCGAGGTGCACCCGCTCGTAGACACCACTCATCGACAGCATATCCGCCTCACGAACGACAAGACGGTCGAGCGGATGCGGTGACCGAACCCGCACCCGCCCGCGATTGGTTGCGCTTTTCTCGGCGCACGTCCGAGGGAGGTCTTGCTGCGCATGTGTGGGATCTTTGGCTTCGTCTCGACTCGCGAACTACCAGTAGCGCTAGTAGTCGACGCGTTGCGCACCCTGGAGTACCGCGGGTACGACTCTTGGGGCATCGCCTACGCGACGTCTGAACCAGTTGGCGAACGCCTCGCAGTCTTTAAGCAGGCAGGTCGTCTTCCGCAAACACTACCACCACTGCCTACCTCACCGATTGCACTCGGTCATACACGCTGGGCTACCCATGGCGGGGTCACAGACGAAAATGCACATCCACATCTCGATTGCAGCGCAACGCTGGCGATCGTTCACAACGGCATTATCGAGAACTACCGACCGCTCCGCGAAGCGCTTGAACAGGCCGGTCATCACTTTCGCAGTGGCACCGACAGTGAAATCTTCGCACACCTCTTAGAAGATTCACTGCAGCGCGCTCGCAGAGTGAGTGAGAGTACGTTCAGCGAACCGCCAGGTCTCTTGGTCGAAGCTGTTCGCCAGGCTTTCGCCCAAATTCGAGGATTGAATGCTTTTATCGTCTTGCACCTCCCGTCTCGCCAACTTGTGGCGGTCAAATCCACCTCGCCGCTTGTCATCGGCATCGGCAGGGAGGGGGCCTTTGTCTCGTCGGACGCCGTGGCACTCGTCGGCCATGCTGAACAGATCTATTACCTGCGCGACGACGAAGTCGCACTGCTTTCCCCACAAGGACCTCGCTTGTTCGATCGGTGCACCGGGGAATTGCGTCAACCGCAGTGGGAACCGCTCACGCTTCGACCCGCGGATACGTCATTGGGTGGGTTCCCACACTACCTAATCAAGGAGATCCATGAGCAACCGCAGGTCATCGAGCGGATCCTACGCGAACGACTCGATGGTGCCCGTCAGCTCGCCGAGTTGATCCGGCGCTCATATGGAACCTTCCTCGTCGGCTGCGGCACGGCTGGGTATGCAGCACTGTGTGGAAGTTATCTCTTCTCCCGCATCGCTCGCCGCCACGTCAACGCAGTGATTGCTTCTGAGTTCAAGTACCAGGAGCATTTCCTCACCGACCGATCGCTTGTCATTGCGCTTACCCAAAGCGGAGAAACCGTTGACGTTATCGAGGCCGTTAACGCCGCCAAGCGGCGCGGCGCAACAGTGGCTGCGCTCGTCAACGTCACCGGTTCCACAGTTGCCCGGCTTGCTGACTTCACGGTTCCACTCTCGGCTGGCCCTGAACAAAGCGTGCTCTCTACCAAGGCATATACCGCGAAGTTGGCGATCCTCCTTCTCGTTGCCCATATCCTGAACGGAAGCGAACATGTTGGTGTCGACGTGCTCTGGCGCGCCATCGACGGTATGGAGCTCGCACTTGCTCCGGCAACCTTGGATCGTATCCGGGCAGTTGCTGAGCAGCTGGTCAATGCCGAACACTGTTATGTGATCGGGCGCGGCCTGTCGTACCCGACAGCCTTAGAGGCCGCACTGAAAATTAAAGAAGTGACGTATATTCACGCCGAAGGCTTCGCTGGCGGTGAACTGAAGCACGGTGTCATCGCCCTGATCCAGGACGGGAGCCCATGCCTCGTTTTCTCACCACTGGATGAGACGAGACCGGACATCCTTTCGGGCGCAATGGAAGTCCGCAGCCGCGGCGGCTGGGTCGTCGGTATTTCGCCGGAACCCGACGAAGCATTTCACGTTCACATCCCAATCGCCGATGTCGGCGATGCCTCCCCCCTCGTCGCAATCGTCCCGGCACAACTCCTCGCCTACGAACTCGCTGTGCGACGTGGGCTGGATCCGGACAAGCCACGCAATCTCGCGAAAAGCGTCACCGTCAAGTGAGGTGCAGCGTGCTCCTGGTCGACACGCACTGTCACCTCGATCTCCCCGTTTTCGACGACGATCGGGCAGCAGTACTCGAGCGCGCCCGTGCCGTTGGCGTTCAAGGCTTCGTCCTCATTGGCTTCTCACCTGCGTTTTGGGAACGCGCACTCGCGCTCGCCGAAGCGACTCCTGGAATGGTCGTGGCACTCGGCGTTCACCCGAACGAAGCTGATCAGTTCGACAACCATACGGAACAGCGCCTTCGCGCACTCGCCAGGCACCCACTCGTCCGTGCGATTGGCGAAATCGGTCTGGATTATTATTGGAAGACGGTTGATCCTCAAATACAACAGCGCGCCTTCCGTCGCCAACTGGATCTGGCGCGCGAGCTGGAACTTCCTGTCATCTTGCATCAACGTGAGGCAGAACATGAACTTCTCACTCTGTTAGAAGTCTCCGATCCGCCGCATAGTGGCGTCATGCATTGTTTCACCGGTGGGCCGGATTTGGCGCACGCCTTCGTGGCTCTCGGGTTCCACCTTGGTATCGGCGGTATCGTGACCTTTCGTAACGCACGCCCTCTCAGGCAAGCAGTCCGCGACATACCTCGCGAACGACTCCTGCTTGAAACCGATTCGCCCTACCTAGCGCCGGTTCCGCACCGTGGTCAGCGGAATGAACCAGCCTTTTTGCGTTACGTCTTATCAACCGTCGCCGCAGAACGCG
>DAOTWO010000399.1:0-2194 GCA_034435855.1 Thermomicrobium sp.
TACTCCCGTTGACGAGGAAGACCGCGTCGCGCGCCCGCCAGAGTCGGGCAGCCAATCGCTCGGCCTCCTCCAGAGGATCGCTACTGAGATGGCTGTCGTACGTGCCGCCATCGTGGGGAATGTCGAGCTGTAAAGCACGAGCACCGAACACCGCACAGAACTCCGGTGGCGCTCCGCGTCCTTGCTTGTGCCCGGGTGTCGAGAAAGGAACGACCCCCTCGTCAAGATAGGCGACCCACTGCCGTACATACGGTGCTGCACGCTGCTCGTCGTCCACGCCACCGCCCTCCCAGACGCGATCACCGAAGGAGCGAGTATACCCCTCATTGCTCGAGCCGTCCGGATTGCACTCTCCTGTTGGCACCCGATCGTCACGCACCTGTTCTTCTCTCAGACGAGCATCTGCCCGTGCAGTCTCCTTGTGGTGCCCGGTAGACACGTCGCAGAGGGAGGTGCATAATGGCATGCGATACGGCCCACGTTGTGGGTGGCAAAACGCGGAGCGCGCCGTGGCAGAACAGCCAACACGCGACCAATTCCAGCCCGATGATGAACTGTTCGAAGCGATCCAACGTTTCCTCGCGGAGCAGTCGTCGGACACGATTGATGCGGAACTCCGCCGTGCTTTGTCCGAAGCACGCCGGTTCATCGACCAGGAATTGCGGGATCGCCCAGAGTATGAGCGGCTGCTCCGCGCACTGGAGCGGGTGATTGAGGACGAATTCCCAGGCGCATTCACGGCACCAGTGCGGGCTCGCCTGGCCGAACTCCTGTACCGCTACGGGCTCGCGCACTATTGGCTCGTCCAGGGGCGGGAACTCCCAGAGTGGCTCGCTCCCGCTGAGGAAGGCGAGGAAGCTACCAAGGCTCCTCCAGAAGAAGCTCGCCCGTTGGTGATCTACGATATCTGGTTCCCCCAGGACATTGCGCTTGAGCATGCTGATGATGGCTACTACCTGCACATCAGTGACGGACGAATCGATCTCTCGCTCTACTTAGGAGAAGAGCCGAACGAGCGCGGCGCACTCACTGACCTCCTTGGCCATTATCGGTTCGCCTTAACGCATGCGCCGCATGGTGAACCAGCAGAACCGAGCGATCGCTTTACTCCGGTCTTGACGGTCGAACTCGACTACAGCGGCTCCGAGCTCGTCGAGGCCAACGACCATGTGGACGTGCTGTTCCTTGACCCGCAGGGCGAGCCGATCGTCCGGATGCACGCCCGGGCCGCCGAACTCCGCCTCATCGTCGAAGAACTCCAGACGATCGGCCGGGACGGTGGCTTCTGACTTTGAAGGGGATGGTCGCTCTCATGTAGGAGCGAGACCCTTCACTGGGCAGAGCGGAGACTTGCCTCCGCCCGTGGCCAGCATCACACGACACGTCCACAACGGGGGCAAAAGACCTCAGCCTCGCTGATATCCGCATGACAGTAGGGGCACCGCCCACCCGCAGGACGCGGTGCGCCTGGTGTTGCTGAGCGAGCCAGCACCGCAGTCTCCTGGTTTGCAAGATCACTCACCGCTCGCCCTCCGGTATCGGTTTGTTCAAGAGTCGGACGCAGGGGACGCGTCGGCTCTTCAACGGGACGGACCGGCTCGGTTTTATAGACCGCTGCCGACGCGCGATAGCTCGATGGCATCCGCGGGGGAAGCGGTCGCGTTGGGGTGTGCTGGAGGGCAAATTCTGCCCCACTGCGGCTGACCTCGACTTCCTCTTCGACGGCCCGTGCGCCAAACACTGCCGCCACCGCTATCACTGGTAGACCGAGGACAGCTCCTGCCAGCAGCACCCAAGGCATGCTTTCGCTGAGGATCCGGGCGACAAGCGCCTGCTCGAAGAGACCAGAAGGGAGACCACCGAGGAGATAAAGCCGGATAGCCCGCAAGGCAAAGCCGAGGAGAAGTGTCCCGTTGGCGAAGGCAACGAGCGCACCCAGTAAGCGCCCGATGAGCCCGGGTTGTAGCGTCAGGATGACCGCGCTCGAACCGTAGCCGATCAAGAACGTACAGGCGACGAGCAGCAGTACTGCTGCCAGAAAGCTCGCAGCCCCCTCCCCTAGCCCAGTCCTGTCAGCAAGGTCGAGACCCCACGGTTGCGCCCAGAACTCGCCAAGCGCAAAACCGAGCAGGATCCCAAGCGTCACGAGCACCTCGCGCGCTGCACCGCGCCAGAACCCGATCGGGACGAAGAG
>DAOTWO010000400.1:0-3670 GCA_034435855.1 Thermomicrobium sp.
TAAAGCTCAAAATACTGTTGAGCCGGCCCTTCCCAACTCACCTCGCTTTGCATCGCCGCCCGAACGAGTAGACGCCATTCATGAGGGCGCCCATACACCGCGAGGGCACGCTCCATCGCCTCCAAGAGTGCTGCAGGAGTGGGCGCATCGAACAGAAACCCATTCCCTTGGCCTCCTGCCCACTCCTGCACGGTATCGGCCAACCCACCTGTTCGCCGCACGACGGGAACGGCCCCGTACCGGAGACCAATCAGTTGTCCCAGCCCGCACGGCTCGAAGCGTGAAGGTAGGAGCACGACGTCCGCTCCCGCATAGATCCGTCGCGCAAGGACCGGATCGAACCCTAAGCGAACCGAAACCTGTCCAGGAAAACGATCGGCGAGAGCCTGAAACGCTCGGCCGAGCTCCGGGTCGCCTGCGCCGAGCAGCGCAATCTGCACCCCACGCGCGATGACTTCGTCACTGACCTCGAGGAGCAGATCGAGTCCCTTCTGGTGATCGAGCCGCGAAACGACACCGGCTAGCAGCGCGGTAGGGTCCTCAACAAGTCCCAATTCTGCCTGGAGCGCTTGCTTGCAGTGGGCCTTCCCTTCGAGCTGTTCCGCATTGTAGCGAGCCGGCAACACTGGGTCAGTTGCCGGATCATACAGTTCAACATCAATCCCATTGCGGATGCCCCACAGTGCTTCGCGGCGGTACCGCAACAGTCCATCAAGCCCTTCGCCGAACTCGGGAGTCTGGATCTCCTCCGCGTACGTTGGACTGACCGTCGTTATGGCATCCGCCACGTGGATACCCCGTGCCAGTACATTGATGGTTCCCGGATACCGTTGCCACTCTTCAAAGAGAAGTTCCTCCGCCTCAAAACCTAAGCGGCGTGCATAGCCGATGTCGGTTATGCCTTGGTGCGCCAGATTGTGAATCGTCAGGAGAAGCGCATGGCGCGGGCCATCACGCCGGTCATCGAACCATCGGTGGAGCCAAACCAGCGCCAGCGCGGTGTGCCAATCGTTCGCGTGCACGATCCCCGGCGGAAAGAGCCGCGCGAACTCGGCGGCAGCGCGGGAGAATGCAAAAAAGCGCTCCCGGTCACGCGGCTCGTCGTAAATCACCGGCTGCCCGAACAGCCGGTCATTCGCCAGCGCCAAGACCGAAACTCCCGAGGGTAACCAGGCACGACCGACGATAAATCGCTCGACTCTTCCCTCCAGCGGCACGCTGAGTTCGATCGGAAGTCGTGCAAGTGGGACGCGCTCTTCGATCCCCTGATACCAGGGTGTGATGATCACTATCGGCACACCCAGAGCAGCCAGAGCCGCCGGAAGCGATCCAGCAACATCGCCGAGACCTCCTACTTTGGAGAGCGGCGCCACCTCAGCACTCAGGTAGAGGACCGGCGGTATCGCTCCCTCCCGCCTTTCTCTGGTGGCGAACACGTTCACAGCGCTCCTCGCCTCCTTCTCACGACCATACCACGGTCGCAACCGGGCTCACCGTCTCTCCACTCGGGATCACCAGTCCAGGGAAATCACTCTCCTTGGTGTCGGGGCTGATCAGCACATTCCGCCCGATCCGCACACCTGCTGGAACAACGGCATTCCGACCGACAAGAGTAATGCCAGTATTCAAGCGGGTCGGCTCTAGCCAGTTCGGCGTTTCATCTTCGCCCCACCCGAGATACGCGTTCGCGCCGATCCGCACATTCTTGTCGATAATGCAGCGATCGACCACCGCCCCCGGACCGATCACCGAGTCGGTCATCACGATCGAATCGCGAACGACGGCTCCTGGCTGAACAACCACCCCCGGAGAGAGGACCGATCGGATCACCGTGGCACGGTCAAGAATGCAGCCGTGGGAGATCAGGCTCCGCACAACCGTTGTCCCTTCAAGAATCTTGGCCGGCGGACGTTCTTCACTCCGGGTATGGATTCGCCAGTTTGGATCGTAAAGGTTCAATTTTGGCTTGTCTTCTAGGAGCGCCATGTTCGCTTCCCAATAGGACTGCACCGTCCCGACGTCCTGCCAATACCCTTCAAACCGGTACGTCGCAACCTTAGCCGTCCGGATCAGATACGGAATGACATCGCGGCCAAAGTCAATGAATTCCGGCGCATCTGGATGCTCGCGAGTGAAGAGATCGAGCAAGAGATCCCGACGGAAGAGATAAATCCCCATCGAGGCAAGATTGGACCGTGGCCGCTCCGGCTTCTCCTCGAAATCGATGACCCATCCTTCGTCATTGACAATCACAACGCCGAAGCGGGAAGCCTCTCGCCACTCCACGGGCTGGACAGCAATCGTCACGTCTGCAGCACGTTCACGGTGGCATGCGATCATCGGACGGTAATCCATGGCATAGACATGATCGCCAGCGAGGATCAAGACATCGCGGTAAGAACGCCGCGTAATGTAAAAAAGATTGTGGTAGACTGCATCGGCAGTTCCACGATACCACCCGGAGGTCGACCGCCCCAGGTACGGCTGCAAGATCACAACGCCCCCGCTTCGCTCCCGATCCAGATCCCACGGGCGACCATGGCCAATGTGCTCATTCAGTGAGTGTGGTCGATACTGGGTGAGGACTGCCACATCATAGAGACCAGAATTTACACAGTTACTGAGGGCAAAGTCAATGATGCGGTATTTCCCTCCAAATGGAACAGCTGGTTTGGCACGCTGACGCGAGAGTATGCTGAGCCGCTCCCCCTGACCACCCGCAAGGATCATCACCGCGACATCACTCATGACAGCCCCCGCCCCAGCTTGACCGTTTCCCTGTGTATCATAGCCCGACAGGCGAGCGCACTGAGAGGAGTCATCGTGCGACCGCGATTCCGCAGACGCAATGTAGCGAGGGAGGGAACCGAATCGCTGGGTCCCAGCATCCCTGATGGTCTCTGGTCGAAGTGTCCACGCTGCCGGGAACTCATCTATACCCGCGAGTTCGAGCGGAACCAGTCCGTCTGCCCGCGATGCGGTTACCACGCCCGCCTCACCGCCCGGCAACGAATCGCACTGATTGTCGATCCGGAGAGCTTCGTGGAGTGGGATGCTGGGCTTTCACCAGCCGATCCACTGCAATTTGTCGCTTTGGGCGAGCCGTATCCCCACAAAGTGGCTGAAGCCCAGGAGCGCTCCAGAGAGCGTGAAGCACTCGTGACCGGAGCTGCCACGATTCTTGGCGTTCCAGTCGGACTTGCGGTTGCTGAGTTCGGCTTTCTCGGAGCGAGTATGGGCTCTGTCTTTGGGGAGAAATTTGCACGCGCTGCCGAACGTGCAGCTGTTGAGGATCGTGCCTTCATCGTCTTCGCCAGTTCCGGCGGTGCGCGGATGCACGAAGGCGCCTTCTCGCTCTTCCAGCTCCCCAAGACGATCGTCGCGGTGGAATCACTGAGCGAACGGCGCCTACCGTTCATCACTGTGCTGGTCGATCCCTGCTACGGCGGTGTGACGGCAAGCTTCGCAACGGTTGCCGATCTGATACTGGCTGAACCGGGGGCGATGATCGGCTTCGCTGGCCCACGGGTCATCGAACAGGTGACGCGGCAAAAGCTCCCAGCGGGCTTTCAGAGCGCAGAATTCCTCTTGCAGCACGGGATGATCGACGCTATCGTCCCACGACCGCGCCTCCGAGAGGAGTTGGCACACTACATTCGCTTATTAACGA
>DAOTWO010000401.1:0-2114 GCA_034435855.1 Thermomicrobium sp.
TCGAGAGTGTTCGAAAGGCTACCTTGGCTGTTATCGAGGCCAACCATGATCGAACTCTGCTCGAAAAAGGACCGTATCCAGAATGGCTCAAGCGGCGGATTGCCTCGCCTTACGGGCATTTAAGTAACGATGAGGCGGCACGAGTCGCTCAGGAGTGCGGGCCGTCTACCCGAGTCGTCTGGTTGGCGCACCTCTCGGAAGAGACGAACCGGCCGGAGCTTGCGCAAGCAGTAGTCCGTGCGCGGCTCGCCTCCTCTCTTGCGCTTCCGATCGTCCCATTAACGCAGCAAGGTTTTCACCGTTGGAGCTCTGAAGCTATCGCGTGCGGGGAAGAGGTTCCCCACTGATCTCCGAGGAGATGCAGTACACAGGGACGAGGGAGTGTCTAGCTGGCACAGTGGGGATGCTAAAAAGCGTACGGATTTTTCCGCTTCAGCTGTTTATTGACGTCCACCAATGATTTTCGTACAATGGGTACGTACACCGGTAGGTGGTTTGTTGGGCGAGAGGAGGCCCCGTGGACTCCCAGACACTGGTTTACCAGAGAGTGATCGACGAGGCGCTACGGCTCCTCTACACGCATCACTACCGGCTCTTATCACGCCTGCTCCCACGAGCCCTGGAGCAGTTGAATCTGAGTGAAGAGGCGCTCATGGCAGAGCTCCGTGAGAGCCCACTGGGCCAAGTGCTCCAGCGGTTGGCGGCGGTTGCGCAGGGAAAGCTCGTCGAGCAGCGTGAGCGGATTCTGGAAAACATTGAGCTAGTGCTGCAGCTGCTCTTTTGGGCGCCCGGAGCCGAGGACTACTCCGTGCCGCGGAGCTTCTGGGAGAGCGACCTTGGTCGGCTGCTCTCCCAGGCCAAGTTCCGCGCCTACGAGCCGAGTGAGCTCGTCAGCATCGGGAAGGCGGCGCAAGACCTCGGCGTGACTCGGCCAACGATCTACCGCTGGATGGACGAGCGCAAGCTCGAGTACGTCCGCGACGAGCATTCGGGACGCACGTTCATTATTCGTCGCGACGTAGAACACCTGCGGCAGCAGTTGCAAGAATCGGCGTGATGAGCCCATCTGGTTATGAGCGACTCGCCAAGAGTGTCGGGAGCTCTCCCCGCTCTTCAAGCGTCATGAGCCAGATGAGGTCTGAGCGAGAGACGATACCGAGAAGTTTCCCCTCGTCGTCGACGACTGGAACCGGGTTGACACGCCGGCGATACATCAGCGTTGCCAGCGCTTCGATCGTCTCGTCAGGACCGATCGTGACCGCCGGCGACGACATGATCTCGGCAGCTCGGGTGGCCAGGATCTTGCGCAGCTGCGTTTCATCACCGGTGCCGGGAAGCTTGAAGAAGGCATCCAAAAAGGGAACATAGAGCGGTGCATTAAAACTCGCCTCGCGCGCGATCAAGTCAAACTCTGTCACGATTCCTACCACACGCCGCTCTGCGTCAATGACCGGCACCCCCGAAATCGCGTGTTCCCATAGGAGCCTGGCAATTTCCCCGACGGAGGTATCCGGGCCGATCGCGATGACGTCTCGCGTCATCAGTGCCCGGACACGAAGCTCTTGGATCATTCTCGCGCTCCTCTCATCAATTGGCCGAACGAAGGCATGCTTAGCTCTCATCCGCTCCTTCAAGGGAAAGTCGTATTCCTGACACCACATACTGCTCTGGAGACCATCGTGGATCATACAGGTTTCGGAGAATCCTCGGCAGAGCAGCTATAATATCGGAGGCCAACAGCGAAAGGGTCCCCTTCGCCGTAATCGCAGCCAGCGCGGCTTGCCCCGCAATGAAGACGCCAGCCCCAGCGGCGTCTCTTGGCTCCAAACCCTGGGCAGCCAAGCCAGCGATCACTCCAGCAAGCACATCACCAGTCCCGGCTGAGGCGAGTCCTGGGTGAACCTGCGGTGCAAGGAGGAGCGTACCATCTGGGCAGGCGACCGACGTGTGCCCGTACTTTAAAACAACATGTTGGCCGAACGTGCGCGCTGCTTCGGCCGCCATACCCCACGGATCCTCAAGAATCGTCGAAACCTCAACCCCAAGTAAGCGAGCAAGCTCGCCAGGGTGTGGCGTCAGGATCAGTCGAGCTTCTCGCAGTTCTTCCCACCACG
>DAOTWO010000402.1:0-1929 GCA_034435855.1 Thermomicrobium sp.
GACGCGCGCTGCACTCCATGGTCTCTGTGCGCAGCGCCCTAGCCACTCATTCTGGTTCGGTCCCTACCAGCTCCCCTTCGATGCCCGCATGACGGGTATTTATGGAGGCACGTTGCTCACGGTCGCCTGGCTTGCTCTCCGTCACCCGCGCGGCGCAGTTGGCTCGCCCCGTGCTGGCACCCTGGTTGTGCTGGCGGCCGGAATTGCTCTTCTGGGTATCGACGGGCTCAATGCACTTGCTGCCGACCTCCATCTCCCGACACTGTACAAGCCGCGAAACACTCTGCGCTATCTGACCGGCGCGTGGACGGGGTTGGCGCTGGGGGTGCTCCTGTGGTGGGTCTTCCAGTCGACGACCTGGCGGCCAGCATTACGCCATCCGTCGCCGTTGTTTCACCTTGCCCGTGATGGTCTGCCGCTTGGGTTTGCGCTCACGGCATTCGGCTGGCTTGTGATGACCGGGCCGGTCAACTGGTATGTACCAGTCGCAGTGATGCTCCTCATCGCGGCTGTTGTCACGCTCGCGCTGCTCGCTTGGCCGGTGGCCCTGCTGGTGACGCACTGGTTTGAGCGAGCGGAACGCTGGCAGGACCTTGGAGGTCCGGGCCTCTTTGCGTTTGCCGCTGCAACAGCTGTGATGACAGTGACAAGTCTCCTGCGCTTTGCCGTGGAGGCGGCGCTGGCCATACCACCATTGCCGTGAGCGTGGTCGGAAGGATTGCCGATGCCTCGGGATCTCCCCATTGGGAACGGCCGTCTGCTTCTCGCTTTCGACCGGACGTATACCCTCCGCGACGTGTACTATCCCCGAGTGGGCCAAGAGAATCATACTCAGGGGCGTCTCAACCGTTTTGGAATTTGGTGTGATGGGGAGTTTGCCTGGCTCTCTGACGAGGGATGGGAGCGCGAGCTCCGCTATGAGGAAGGAACACTGGTCACTGATGTGCGCCTCCGGCATCTGCGGCTTGGTCTCTCCCTGCATATCTGCGACGCTGTCGGACTTGAGGACGATCTGTGGATCCGCCAGGTCACGGTGCGGGACGAGCGTGGCACCGCACGGCAAGTCCGCCTCTTCCTGCATTTCGACGGCCATCTTTGGGGGTATGCTGACGGTGAGACGGTCTACTATGAGCCGACGGCGCGGGCACTCGTCCACTACAAGGGCAAGCGGTATTTCTGGTTCTCCGGCTGGGCGGGTGATCGCCCGGGATATCACTGTTTCGCCTGTGGGAATAAGGCGTTTCGTGGCCACGAGGGGACGTGGCGCGATGCCGAGGACGGACAGCTCAGTGGGAATCCGATCGCACAAGGGTCGGTCGACTCAATCGGTGGCTTGGAATTCTCGCTTCCCGCCGGTGGCACAGCGACCGTGACCTTTTGGATGGCGGCTGGGCTCCGCTTTGCGGATGTCTACCGGCTGCACCAGACAGTACTGCAGCATGGCCCTGAAGCGCTGCTTACCCGCGTCCGGCGGTACTGGCGGAGCTGGATTGAGCCAGACCCGCCCCGACTCGCAATGCTGCCCGTCTCTCTCCAGCGACTCTATCGCCAGAGTCTTTTGATCCTCCGCACACAAATCGACGAGGGGGGAGCGATTCTGGCTGCGAACGACTCGGATATCCTGCAGTTTGGGCGCGATACCTACAGCTACGTGTGGCCGCGGGATGGCGCGCTCATTGCCGAGGCGCTCCTTGACGCAGGCTATCCAGAGCTGGCGCGTCGCTTCTTTGTGTTCATGGGAGAACTGGTGACACACTACGGGTTCTTCCTCCACAAGTACAATCCGGACGGCTCAGCTGGCTCCAGTTGGCATCCCTGGGCTGGCCCGTCCGGCGAACTCCAATTCCCGATCCAGGAGGACAGCACTGCGCTTGTGCTAGCGGCGCTCTGGAAGTACTACCGGAAGACGCGGGACCTCGAGCTCCTGCG
>DAOTWO010000403.1:0-18341 GCA_034435855.1 Thermomicrobium sp.
CGGAAGCACCATAGGCATAGCGGGTGCTGCCATCGGGCAAGCGCACCTTGCAGCACCAGCGACCATCCTTGCGCTGGAACGGTTTCCCGATGCGGGTGGACATGTCGTATTTCCCTTGACACCATGACACCAACCGATTCTGGCGTCGTGACGGGGATTCCGGAGGACCTTCCAAGCCGGTTGTCGCGGGTTCGAGTCCCGTCTCCCGCTCCAGAATCCCAGTCATGACGCGGAGTCAGTATAGCACACGGGCCCCCACGAGGGGCCCTTTCTGGTGTCACTGGTGTCACTGGTGTCAGCTGGCTCTGGTGTCTCTGGCATGCTGGTGATGCCTGATTCTGGAGCACCAGCCAACCTGGTGCAGTGCCTCCAGAGCTGCACCAGGTGCTCTGCCTGCAGCACCAGGAGCCGGGTAGTCCGGTGTCAGTGGTGTCAGTTGGATACGAAGACGGGCTCCGTAAGGAGCCCGCGATGTGGCGAGGGTTCTGGTTCTGTGGACTCGTAAGTCCGGTGCATCAGGCCTCCGCGTCGAAGAGCTGCTGCTCAAGGTCAACGCGGATCATGAACAGTGCTTCCTCAGCACCCCGAGGCCAGATGCCGAGTCCCTCGGCAGCCAAAGCAGCTGCGAGGAAGGCGACATCGTCCTCTGCGAGGAGAGGCAGCAGCCCCTCAGGGAGTGCCTCCTCGAGAGCAGCTTGTGCCTGTGGCACCTGCTGTGCTGCTTGCGTAGCCAGGTGTTCCCGTGTCGCGGCGTCCTCGAGGCCGAGGATGTCCGCGACAATTGCGACAGCGGTAGCTAACGACTGCTCCATTGTTCCCCTTTTCGCATCAACGATACACCAGGTGCCCTCGCTCCTACTAGTCGCAGTTACCGAAGGGCGCTGGTTGTGTCGCAATTCAAGTGTCGTTGCTTCCGACACCAAAAGACCGGCGCCAGACCGCGTCGGTCTCGGTTTCTTGTTCTTGTCACTTCACTACTCGAAGCGACAACGTGGGCAGGTGCCCTCTTCGAGAGGGCCCACTTCAGCAACTGCCCACAGGTACCCGGGAGCGAGGTACTCCCAGGTACCGTCGCAGTGGGTGCAGCGAGCACGGAGCACCACGTAGGAGTCCGGTGCAGACCTGCAGGCGTCTCCCAGTTCCGCTAGCGCGTCCTGCACCAGGTTGCGCAGTGCTCCAGCATGCCCCTGAGAGACGCGACGTTGCCATCTGAGGGCTCTGTGCAGCAGCACAGGTATCACAATACCTGAAGCTGCAGTTGCGCTCCTCACAGGGCAACCTCGAGGGCCTAGCTGCGGGCAAAAGAAAACCCCGGGCCAGACGGCCCGGGGGTGGAACCAGCTGAGGTTTAGTTGGTCTCAGCCGGTTCCTCAAGGAGTTCGACGTACTCCTCGTCGAACTCCTCGCAAGTCCCTTCGTCACCCGCCTGATCGCGGCGGATCGCCGCGAGCAGGGCAGCGACGGCATCGACGTAAGCCTCGAGGCGTTCCGACTGGTAAGACGGCGTACCGTCGTACCAGTGGTACGCCTTCTGGACATGCTTAAGGATTTGGAGTGCCTTTCCCAGGTGCTCTTCGACTACCGCCGAATCGAAGCGGCATTCGTGTGTGTAATAGCTTGCCCAATCGAGGTACGACTGGGCGAGCCGGATCAAACCTGTCGCCCCGGGAACGCCGGGGTCGATAGCCTCGGCTTCGATATCCTTCAGAACCGCGACGACCTTGCGAAACCACGCGTATCGGTCCAACATGGTTCACCCCTTCCAGTTTCCCCCCGGGGCCCGCCCCCGGGGTCGACGGTGCGAGCCTGAAAGGGCCCGCACCCGCTGGGGAGGGGCGACTAGGCGTCGCCCTAGAGCAGGGCAGCGTCGTAGTGCCGCCCCGCTTCCTGGCTAACGCGGTAGAGGGCTTCCTCTACCGCGACGTCCCAACCCTCGAGTTTCTTGAGGGCCAGGGCCACCGCCACGTCAGCGATGTCCTCGCTGCTGACGAAGCGATGCTTCTCCTCATCGAGAGTCGACTCGATGAGGGCGACTGCCTCGTCGATGTGACTCTTCGCCTCGGCGATGAGGTCGCCGCGGTCTGTGCCCACTTCGTTCCACAGACCGTCGACGCTCCAATCGACGGCGCGGGGGATCACATTGAGAACGCGGAACACATCGTAGGTGACCATTGCCCTACCTCCTTCTGTCTCTCCGCGAGGGGCCCGCCCCCTCGCCGGTGACTCTATCGTAGCACACTGTTGACGCCGTGTCAAGGGTTGCGACAGTGATTCTCGAGGCAACTGCGTCACCCCGTTTTCCGCGACACGACACCGAAGTTGCCTCTTGCTCACTGCGCCCAGAACTGCTACCAACCGCCTCAGACTGCCAGCATCATCACCGCCAAATCACTGCGATTGCGCCGCTTCAAGCTACAACTTGGTAGGGTGGGGATGAGCGAGGCATGCGCCGTTTGAGCAGCCAGAGGCGAGGCAGCCGCCGCTTGAGGCGCAGGCTGCGCATCCGAACCCCCTCCCCCCACCCGGCACCTTACCCGGCACCGGCTCCCGACGCGGCGCTAGACCCCTCTCCGTTGTAACCCCAACTTTTCGCCCTCCTCTTGACAAAACGCACCAGGCTCCTCGCCTGGTGCTGCTGCTCCTGTTGCCACGTTAAGCAGTCTGTGACTCGCGTCTGTCCTCGTCGCGGATCACTCGTGAGGCGATGTACTGGAACACGCTATCCAGTGCCTCGCCGAAGGAGATCCAGGCATCGTTGACGTCATCGAGTCGCTGGAACGCTTGCCAGGTGTCACCAGCGTAGACAAAAGCTGCTACTGTCTCTTGTAAGCGGCTCAGCTTCTCGATGAGGAGCCCGTCGGCATCGAGAACCGCTTGACGGTTCCGGCGCTGAGTGCCCACTCGATCCCCCTCGCTTCCATCCCACACACGATGACTGGATGCCCGCAGTCATCCCGGATCTCTCGGATAGTGCCATTCCCCAGGATGGCTTCGTACCCAGCATCGCGGACTCTCGCCACATCGAAATCGACCTGTCTCCCCCGCTTCCGCCACTCGACGAGGAGTCGCGTCGCAGTCTCAGTCTCGAGACGACGTATAGTAGCGCCACGCTTCATGCTCTGCTCCTTCCACCTGACAGGGATGCGGTTCGAGTGACCCACGGTACTGGCACCGGCAAGCGGGGAGTTCGCCCCGATCCTGGAACACCACCAGTGGCCTGGCAACTTCAGCGAGCCACGCTTCCACTTCCTCGCGTGGGAACCGTTCCACCGTCACCAATTCTCTCTTGACTGCACCGTCACGGTACGGCGTGACGTACCAGATCTTGAGCGCAGACACAGGGTACCCATTCGTCTCGAGGAGCCACCGGTAGACATTGACCTGGAAGACATGCTCCAGCTTCGGCAAGTCCCGAAACCGCGACGTCAGCTTGATGTCGTAGACAGTCCCCGTCTCCGCATCGTAGTAGTCGCAGGTACCCTTGACGGGCACAGGGATCCCATCGACACGGACTTCCCCCTCGAGGAAGAGTTCCGTAGTCTCCCCTCGCAACACGGCTGCATGGAGTGCACTGCCGAGGAGAGCTGCCCAGGTATAGTCGATCCTGACATAGTAGGGCACCACCGGCTTGAGGATGCGCAGCCGCGGGCACTCCAGTGCTTGCGACGGCGAGACCCACAGCCCATCGGTTCTTCGAGTCACCTGGTGTTCCAAGGCTTCCAGAGCGAAGAGTGGCCACCCAGCGAAGTGCCCCGTTTCAGCTGCTTGCTCCCTCGCTTGCGTAAATGGGATACACGCTCCCTCGATTATCCACCCGACTGCTGGCATCTCGTATCCTCTCTCGTACCCACTGGTGCCACTGCTCTCGTGGGAGAAGCAGCAACGCTTCCGACACGTCCTTCCCCTGTCGCCACCGCCAGCGGCGAGCCCGCTGTCCCAGCTTCTGACGTAACAGTTCCCAGGCTTGTTCTCCCGCTTCGTCCTGATCTGTTGCTACGTAGACCTCGCAGTAGCGAGGCAACACGCGGAGCACATCACCAGTCGCCTTGGCTCCAGCTGTCGGTGTCAGAGCATCGCACCCGAGTTCCACCAGCAACATGGCATCGAGTTCCCCCTCGCAGATGACCACTGGCCCCCTCCCAGGACTTGGGCGGAAGAGCAAGCAGCCTTGCCCACGGGGGTTGCGGTACTTGGGCGCTTCCTCGCCGAGGAAGAGGTCATCGCGACGAAACCGCACCCCCGTGACTCGTCTCCCGTCCCAGACGGGGATCACGAACCACTGCCCCGTGTGTCCCACGCGATACCGCTGGAGCATCCCTCGCGTGATCCCACGCTTGGCGAGTACCAGCTGGCGGAACTGCATCGGCCCCTCGAGGAGGTTCCAGTGCCAGAGGTGGAGCAGCCGCTGCCACCGCTGGTCAGCTGGTTGCCCCAGCTTCCCCTGCTCTCGGCTCCGCTCCAGAAGCCCCGGTTCCAGAGCAGCGAGGTCGATGCGTCCACAGCCACCGAAGCAGTAGGCATGCGTCTCGTAGATGGCCAGAGACGGCGTCGAGTCGTCGTGGAAAGGGCAATGGATCAATCGCGGCATCGCGTCACTCCCACGAGTGCCCCCACGCAGCGTCCACGAGGATCGGTACCTGGTCACCGAGGATCTCGGAAGCGGCGCATATCATCTCTTCCTGGACGAGAGCTGCAATCTCCTCAGCAGCTGCCGCAGGCACCTCGAGGACGAGTTCGTCATGGACTTGCGCTACCGGAGCCAGGTGCCAGAGTCGTGCCATCGCCAGCTTCATGCAGTCAGCAGCGGTACCCTGGATCGGGTGGTTCCCTGCTTGCCTGCGAATGGTTGCTTCGTCCTCCTCGCGGAACCAGCGTCGCCTCCCCGTCGCTGTCACCGCGTACCCACATCGCAGAGCCTGTTCTCCACAGTCAGCGAGGAAGTTTGCAGCTTGCTGGTACGTCTCGCGCCACGTGTCCAGTGCTCGCCTGGCTTCCTCCAGGCTGATCCGGATGCCTTGCGCTGCCAGTTCCGTGACGAGGCGACGAGGCCCCATCCCGTAGAGGGTGCCGAAGTTGACTTGCTTGGCCACCTTGCGTTGTTGCTCCGTCACGGCTTCTTCTGGAACACCGAAGATCCGTGACGCAGTGAGGGCATGCAGGTCTCGCCCCTCACGGAATGCCCGCTGCATCTCGCGGTCACCAGAGAGAGCAGCAGCGATACGCAACTCGATTTGCGAGTAGTCACAGGAGAGCAGGACGTGACCCGGCTTGGCCACGAAAGCTCTCCGGAACCCCGCTTTCTTCGGTTGCGCCATGAGGTTCGGGTTGCGACAGGATGCTCGCCCTGTCGCTGCCCCGATCTGCTGCCAGTCCGGGTAGATGCGCCCTTCCTCCGTGTGCTCCAGGATCTGTTCTGCGAACTGCACCAGCTTCTCGAGTTCGCGCCAGCGCAGGATCCCGCGGATCACGTCGTCAGTCACGTTGTCGAGACCGAGGGCCGCCTTGAGGGTGCGACTCTGGGTATCCGACAACGGGTCGAGACCACGTTCCGCAAAGAGGTCAGCGAGTGCTGCTCCCAGTTGTTCCGGTGACCCCAGGTTGATCACGGCATCGAGGTTGACCTTGGGGACAGGAGGACGCGGGTGCTCCTGGCGGAACCGTTGCCCACAGCGCTTGAGGAACTTGTCTCTCCCCGCTGGTGTCGCGAACCAACTCGCATACTCGTCCTCGCTGACGGGACGCTTGCCCAGCTGCAACCCGACCCACTCCTGAGCCCCACGAGAGCGGAGGACAGGGTCTGCCTGCGCTGCGTCCCAGAAGCGTGACTGTTCCGCCAAGTACTCCTCGAGACGCTCTTCCCACTCCGCCAGCTTCGCGAGGGCTGCTTCCTGTTTCGCCACACGCAATTGGTAGACACGCTTGGTCAAGGCATCCTCGAGGACAGTGGCCACAGCACCCCGCTCCGCTTCCCAGGTTCCTCGCAACTCGGCGACGATGTCCAAATCGACACCGATCCCATTGCGCTGGAGCGCAAAGAACCCACGAGCAGCCAGGTGCTCGAGTGTCACCACACGACGCAGCTGGTAACGGTCTACCAGTACCCGCTGTCGCTCCATGATGGGCAAGAGGACAGCAGCATCGAGGCCCGCATAGGCGACCTGCTCCTGACTCAGGTCACTGCCATCGAAACTGGTCTGCCACTGCTTGTCCAGCGTCAAGCCGAGATAGCGTTTCGCAGCACCAGCCAGTGTCGCGTCCTCCGCTTGCAGCAACTGCTCGACCAGCTTCGTGTCCCAGAACCAGTCCGGGTACCCGCACCCGTAGACGACATCGAGGAAGACGAGGTCGAAGATCCCATTGTGCACCACGACACCACGCGGGAAGACGACAGTCTGGAGCCATGTCTTGACCCGTTGCGCATCGTGACTGCGGACATCGACTACCGTGACAGTGTCCCTGGTCGCGATGCTGACCACGACCACCTGGTGCTGGCGTGGGGAGAGCCCAGTGGTCTCGATGTCGAGACCGACTGGGCTCTCTGCCTCAAGCTGCGGTAACTCGCTGCTGTAGCTGACGCGCATCCCACAGTCCCCCAACGACTTTCTGCACCAGCTCGGCGACAGGAGCCGGATGTAGTACCAGGTCAGCATCCTCCGGGACGATTTCGTTCTCCGAGTGGTGCAAGGCGAACTCCTCTGGCAACGGCTTGTACGACCCCAAGAGGTAGACGACGTAGAAACCCCGTTCACGACACCAGGCGAGTTCGTTCTGGAAGCGGAGGTCATCGATGATGATGCCACCGTCACCAGGCCAGCGGTTCTCAAGCAGCTTGATGAAGATCTCGGCATCGTAGTCACGCAAGACTGTCCCCACTTGCTGGAGGACACCACGCGGATACGGTTCGCGGAACCCCCACAAGCGGCACGCTTCCTTGAGTGGCGTACTGAAGCTGTACTGCGGTAAGGAGAGGAGCGAAGCGAGTTTCTTCGCTAGTGTTGACTTGCCTGCTCCGCTCTTTCCTGCAAGAGCGAGACGAGCTGACCGCAATCCCTCAGTTCCGAGTAACGTATCTCCCATTTCTCACCTCGCATCCGTACTGGTGGCCGTGAGACGATCCGCTTGAGAAAATCCTCTCGCGTCGCCCATCCCACGACATCGAAACCGTCCAGTGGTGTCCACCCCTCCTCTCCAGCTGGCCAGACGAGGACATACAAGTCGGCGACGAGTTCTTCCCAGAACCGTAACCCTCGGGTAGCCAGATCTGTGTTCCGTACCCGGCGGAACTTCACGTCGATTGTCCGGCCATAGGCTGTCTCCCGCGGGAGGACGAGGTCGATACCACCATCGCCACCCGGCAACACCTTCACCTCATGCTTGCAACCGAGGAGCGAAGCGACACAACGCTCTGCACACAGCGAGTAGAGCCGCGATGCCAAGCTACTCACGCCCCAATTGGTATTGCCGAAACGTCTCTTGCTGCACTCTATCGCTGCAGCCACCTGCGCCAGCTCCAAAACCTCCTCAGGAGGAAGCGTCACCAGCATCTTCCACCAGCTCCACCCACGCTTCCAACGGGAGGATCACGTACACGGCTCCACGCCTGTACCCTGAACCCCCAGTGACTGCAATCGCCCACCGCTTCCCCGTTTCCCACTTCCGCTGATATCCGTACATTTGTTCTAGCCACGATTTCAGTTCATCGGTGCTGCGGAGGACAAGGCCACGACGATACTTGGCTTCGATGCGCCAGTTGCGCCACTCGATGTCACCGTCGTGACCAGGCCAGCGGTACCCACCGAGCCGCTTGGCCAGTCGCTTCTCGAACTCGTACCCACGTCGCCTCCCGACGGGCTTCCGCCGGAAGAGCACCACAGTATCGTTGTCACTTTCTGCCGTTCCGTCAAAGGTGCGGAAGTACCAGGACTCAGCTTTCGCTAGTGACCTCTCCTCCTGGTCACCACGCGGGACGTCAGTGTGCTGCACCGTCTGGGTGACCTTACGCTGAGGGCGCTGCGGCATCTTGGTGTCAGCGAAGCGGACTGTCTCAGGGTAGAACCAGAGCCGGATCTCGCCCACTCGACCACTGCGGGCTTTGGCGACGATGAGAGTGGCATCCTGTGGCAAACCACTCGCTGCTGCACTGAAGCGTGGTTCGCGCCAGAGCAACCAGACGTTGTCCGCATCCTCCTCGATGCGCCCTGACCCACGTAGATCCGAGAGGTCAGGCAACCGCGACTCGTTCCTCCCACCAGTCCGTTCCTTGGCTACCTGACGGTTCAACTGGGAGACGAGGAGGATGGGGATGCCGAGTTCATTCGCCAGATCCTTGCACCCTTGCGATATCGCCGACACCCTGCGGTACTCGTCCTCGATGACGCCATACGACAGGCGTTGCAGGTAATCGATGACGACGAGGACGACACCACGCGTCGCGTGGTAGGTACGCACCAGAGTTTCTACCTCGTTCCAGTCGAACCCGCGACCTGCTTCGATGACCAGGACGTCCTCGTATTCCGCCAGGTCAGCCAGTGCTCCTCGCCACGCTTCTCGTTGTTCCGGCGTCGCTCTCCCCCACTCGATGTCGGACAAGCTCACGCCACTCCGCTGCGACGCGACCCGCGCCACCAGTTGCGCTGCCGTCATCTCGGGACTGATGTAGAGTACCACTCGCCGGTGACGACCTTCCCGCTCCGCTTCCGCGATTTCCCACTCAGCAGCGTGGACAGCAATGGCTAGGCTCAAGGACGACTTGCCATGCGAGGTTCTCGCTGCGAGTACCGTGACTTCCCCACGACGCAACCCACTGGTGAGAGCATCGAGAGAGGGAAACCCCGTCGGTACCCCACGCGGCTTTCCTGGTTCTGCTGCCCAGCGAACCTCCTCCTCGAGGAGGCTGGCGACGACAGACCGCAGCGTCATCAGCTGTTCCACTTCCGCAAGATGTGCACCAGAAGACCGATGGGATTCTTGACGTCCTTAGCCGTCTTGACACGCTGGAGAGCACGCTCCAGTTGCGCTTCGTCGCGAGCCAGCGACGCGACGACCTCCAACGTCTCCGGTTCGACAGCGACACCGAGGATGTCCTCGACCATGAAGGCGACTGCCGTCGGTGTCAGCTTCGGCCCCTTCCCATTCGGTGTCACCACCGTGATCCGCTGCTTGCGCAGCTCCTCCAGCAAGAGCGCGATGAGTGCCACTTGCATCCGCTGCAAGCGCGGTGTCTCGATTCCCTCGAGTGCCTGTGCCAGTTCAAGCACTTCCTCAAACACCTTCGTCTCCACTGTCTTCCCCCTTCAGGTAGGTCAAGAGTGTCGCCTTCCGCAAGCGCAACGCTTTGGCTGCCAGTTGTGCCGAACCGACAATCCGGTGGACGATGCGGACTCTCTCGCGAAACCGCTCCGTCGCTTGCCGCGGCACCGGTGTCCGCGGGTAGCAGAGTCCATCCTGTTCCCCGACTTGTCGCAAGCCGACGACGACGTCCCCGTAGACTGTCGCGATGTCGTCGAGGAGTTTGAGGGAACCAGGTAGCGAGAAGAAGGACGACAGGATCACTTCCGCTTGCCGGTTGATTGCCATGGGGACAGCACCGTGACGGCGAGACAGGACGGAGAGACCATCGGCTGTCTCCGCATCGAGACCATACGTCTCCACGAGGAGCTGGCGGACTGAGACCAGGCGCCCCTTCTCGAGTCGCCAGAAGCGGTGGTACCCCCACAGGAGAGACCGCAAGAAGGACAAGAGGGCGAACACGAGATAGGAGACGGGAGCATCCTCACCCATCCGGTACACCGAGTCGAGGTACCCCTGCGTCAAAGGGTCACCAACACTATCCGGGAAGTACTCCGGGTCACGAGAACCGAGGAGGATTGCCAAAGCTTCGTCTTCAGCTGACGGTGCTGTCGTCTCCAGTTGCTCGCGTTCCCACCAGCGTGGTGGCAGTGGCATCGGGCCATCGCCGAGGAGAGCGAGGGCGATCTCGCTTGCCAGTTCCCGGTAACTCGGGAACGCTTTGGCCACCAGCGTCTCGAGGCGCTTGAGGAAACGTTCCCGGTGCTTCCGGTTCCACTTGATACCAGCATCCTCAGCCTGTTGCAGCTGTTCGACCAGTGCCAACAGTTCCGCCGCTGCATCCATCAGGATCCTCCCTGCTTCGCGCAGCGGTAGCAGAGCAGGTAGCCGCGGATCCGCTTGGAGACCTCAGCCGACTTCTCGGACATCGCAACACCGCACCGAGAGCACCGGTTCGGCTCTGCTGCTTCCTCTGTCTCGTTGTCCTCGATGTCAGCGAACTCCTCCTTGAGGTTCGCATCGAGGTTCAAGGCATCAGCCAGGGCCCGCGCCTTCGCCCTCGTATGCGCCAGTCGTGGCGCGTGGACAGCGACACCGCGGTTCGCATTTTCGACACTCGCGTCCCCGACACCATGGAAACGCACCAGCGTCCCATCTGGTTCCCGGAAGACCGCGTAGACTTCCGCGACCCAGTAGACGACTTCGCGCTTCCCATCAATGGACGGGACACGGTAACACTGCAGCGGCGCCGCCTGCTCGAAACCCACGAGACCGTGCTGGTAGGCCAGGTTGAGGACGTCCCGATACCGGTAGACCTTCGTTTCTTGCCCACCAGCACGGATCGTGGTCTTCGGGAGATTATGTTGCGTCCTGTCGTACCGTGCCACCGGTTCCTCCTTCCTGGACTCACTGTACCTAACGAGAACCATGGTGTCAAGATCTGACGCCATGACAACCTTGTTGCAGCTAGGCAGCCTGAGTAGAATGGGAGAAGATGACAACGCCAGGTACTGACGGGGACAGCACCTGGTGCAGATGGAAGCAAAGCAGTGACTCCACTGCTCCCCGACTGCCGGTCAAATCGGCGCGAGCCAGTTGGCTCGGGAAGTCAGCGACCTGGAGTGTGCAACAGGAGACCGAGTGCTGCTGCCTGCTGGGGCAGTTGCCCCAGGAAAAAGCGACACCGGTACCCGTACTGACCCTGCTGCGGGGGCCGGTGACTCGGCGGGTGACGCTCAGCACGCTGGACACCCGGCAAAAACCAGCGGCTCGTCGCAGGGCGGGATCGGGAAGTACGACGGGGTTCTGGGATCTTTCCCGAATGGGGTACCAGGGGCGGGGGGACATGATGGTGTCTCTGTTGCAAGGTGCCGAGGCCTGTGATGCCTCGGCCCTGGGAACCGTGGGAAACCAGGGTTAGCGAGGAGGGATCAGGTGCAGGAACTCTATCACGAGGTAACGCTGCCAGGTGGCTGGGTGTACCGGGTCATCAGCAGCGACGGGTACACCAGTTACCGAGTCATCAGGCGTGACGGGTGGGTCGGGCTCTTCTCCCGGCGTCATGATGCTCTCAAGTGGTTACAGGAGGACGATAGTGTCCAAGAAAACCAGCAAGAAGCCGAAACTGGGGACTGGTGAGCGGTTCCGCCAGCTGGTGGCAGAACTCAGTCGCAAGGGTGCCAAGGATCCGGAAGCACTCGCAGCAGCCATTGGCCGCAAGAAGTACGGCAAGAAACGGTTTCAAGAACTGAGCCGCAAGGGGCGAAACGGCTGAAGCAGCTTCGCGAGGGAACGGTGACCCTGTTCAGGAGACGGATATGGGTCTAGCTGTACTCCTTCTCGCAGCACTGGCGTTCTCGCTCTTGTCGTTCTGCACCCTGATGTTGCTCGTTGAGTTCTGGAATACCTTCGACCTCGTGGCCACACTCGCGTTCATTGTCTCCTGTCTGGCGTGTACGGCGTTGTCCGTTGCGGTTGGATAGAGGACGCCAGAGTAGCAGAGGTCAACGCAGCAGACAGTGGCAGGTGTTGCAGTGGGTTGCGCAGGAGGAGAGCAAGGCATCATGACGGAGCAGTCGTGCAATTGTTGCTGCTGCACTGGTGACCGCGACCCAGTGCAGGAACTCCAGCAGTTTGGTATCAGCGTCGAAGACCACCCAGAACTGCGCCATGTACTCGAGAAGTACCCTGACCTCGTTCCCTTGTTGCAAGGAGCTGCACGGTTCCTGCACCACCGTCTGCCACGAGTTGCGCTTCACCTCGAGTGGTACTGCGACCCTGAGATTCCAGAGGATACGTACCCAGTCATCCTGGTGCGCATCCCATCCTACGAGGATGAAGCAGAGATCCGTAGTCTCATCTCTGCAGTGGAAGACGCCAACATGATCCTGAGTGTTGCCTCCCACTGGGTCATGGCAATGGCGGACTTCCATACGGGTGTCGCCAGTGTCTCTTGACTGCTCCGAGATACGATACACGATGCTGTCCTGGAGCTACTCGCTCTGCAGCTGGAACTGCTCCGGGGCGAGGTGACAGAGGAGCAGGGGTGGCAGTGGCTCATCGACTTCTTCGAAAGTGCCAGTGCCTCGGCACTGGTTCTAGCGAGAGAGCAGGGCATGCTGTCGTGAACCAGCAGGCTCAAGCCGTCATCGTGTCTTGTACGCCACGGGAGAGGATGGCGATCCATCGTGAGACCACGGAGTGACCTCGAGTACACGCGGTTCTATCCGGAGATCCGGAAAGTAAACTTCGCTGCGAATGCGACACTGAGTGACCCTGTTGACCTCGATGGGACGACGCTGGTGGGGATGATCTTGCCGGACAATTGGGACACCGCTCCAGTCACCTTCCAGGTCTCCATCGATGGTGTCAACTGGTTCAACCTGGTCAAGCAGTCCGGTACTCTCGTCCAGACTGGCCAGACGGGTGGTCGCTACTATGTCTTCGAGCAGCAACCCCTGACCGGTATCCGGTTCATCCGCTTGCGCAGTGGCACCGACTCCTTACCTGTCCCGCAGACTGGTGACCGCGTCGTCCTCCTGGTCTGCCGCGCACAAGACTGATGGGAATCCCGATGCGAGTGATCCGGCGCACCACGACTGTCGAAGCCATCCGCCTCGCTCACCCGACCATCGTCGAGGCACCGGCTGGCGACTTCCGCGGGAGACCAGGTGACTGGCTGGTGGTGACGAGTGACGGGGAACAGCTGGTCGTCAGGGACGAGGATTTCCGCAAGTGGTACCAAGTGACGAGTCCAGCGGAGGAGACGCTCCTCTGGCGCTTGCGCCGCATGCTCCACACTGCTTTCCAGGTGGCAGTGACTTTCTGGGGCGAGCAGGACACGAAGGTGCAGCGACTGGCTGACCTCCTCCTCAGCCAAGAGCTGCAACGCGCTATCCAGCGTGTCAAGCAACGGTTCCACCAGCACTTCACGGCGCTTCTCGGGAGCAGCGAGGCTGCGACGCAGGCCCTCTCCCGCTTGGAACGGGAGACACCGGACACGCTCCTCGTCTTCGTCCTCGACGACCTGGCTGGACACTACGACGACGAGGACGCCAGGAGAGTCGCTGAGATGGTGGTGAGCACATGACGAACCTCGAGGAGATCCGCCCTCTCCTCCGTCAACCTGTCGAGACGAAGAAGCGAAAGAAGGCAGCAGTGAAGAAGCGACGCGTGGTCAAGCGAGAAGAGACCAAGAACTTCGTCGTCGAGGACTACCGCAACCCGCCGAAGAAGGACATCAAGGGGTACCGCAGCATCAAGCAACCGGATGGTACCGTGGTGACTGTCGCCATCATGAAGAAAGCTGGCCCGCGTGGTGGCAAGACACGCGTGACCAGCGTCAAGAAACCGAAGCGGAAAACATGACCACTCAGCGTCTCTTCTCGACCATGAGCTGACCGAAGTGTTTCTGCACCAAGTTGTGGAACTCACTGGTCGCACCAGGGCTCCAGTAGGCGAAGATGGGTTCCAGGTGCACGGCCAAGCGACGTCGCTGTTCTGCATCCAGTCGCCTCTCGATAGTCGCCAGTTGCCGCGACAGCTCACCGACCTCTTGCGACGGAGCGATGTCCGCTCCCGTCAGTGCCGCGATGGTCTCCAGGCTGACTCCGAGGAAGTTCGCCAGCTTCACCGCGTCACGCAGGTCGAGTTGCGGGAGCAACCCGGATTCCAACCGGTTGATGAAGTGGTGCGGGAGACCCACCTTGCGCCCCAGCTCCCGTTGCGAGATACCGAGGCGTTCCCGCAAGTCGCGGAGGAGGGCACCGAAAGCGGCCAGGTTGGGGTCAACGCGCCGACCACGTTGTGCTTCTGTGGTCACTTTTGCCACGGCTTCCCTCCTCGTCTTCACACTAATCTATGCCAACGCGTCAACGTTGTCAACTGTTGTAACGGAAAGGTGAGGCGATGAGACCGACAGTCTTCGGTGCTGCGCCAGGTTCGAAAGAGTACCTGCGTCGGCAGAAGGCGCTCCTCGACTTCCTCGCTCTCGGCCCAGCCCGGAGCATCGAAGTCTTGTGGCAACGCTACGTCGATGTGCGGCGGCAGGATCCCAAAGGGGTGCTGGGCATCCGGGAGACGGTGCCGACGACCTCGAAGGGGACACTCTACCGGTGGGCCAAGGAAGACCGCTGGTACGAGCAAGCGGCGGCCTATGACGCAGAAGTGGCCGAGAGGGAACGACGAGAAGTCGAGAAAGTCCGCCAGCGGGTGCTGGAGGAGATGGCACTCTTCGCCCCGGCTGTCGTCGAGGAACTCCGCAAGATCATCCTCGAGGGGAAACCGGAACTGAAACTCAAGGCTATCGAGACCTGGCTTGACCGCCTCGGTATCGTGAGGTGGAGTGTCCCCGAGGTCACGCGGAAGCAACTCGAGCAAGCGTCCCGGCAACGAGAACAGCAGCAACAGGAAGTCTCGCTCATCGAGTCGGTGCCACCGGAGGACGCTCCGGAAGAGGTGTGGGCCGCGTGGCTGGCCAAGTTGCAGGAGCAATCCTAGATGCGACTCCCTGACCACCCACCGACGCTCAGAGAACGCGGGATCCTCACGGTTGCTGCCCAGAAGGATCCCAACCTGCGGCAGGCGATCCGAGAGCGCTGCCGCCGTGACCCCGCTTTCTTCATCAACTTCGCCTGCTGGACATTCGACCCACGCAAGGAGAACCCGCATATCCCCTTCATCCTCTATCCCTACCAGATCGACCTCATCCATTGGCTCGAAGAAAGGTTGGTGCAGAAGGAAGACGGGGTCATCGACAAGAGTCGCGACATGGGGGTCTCCTGGGTCATCATGGCTTGGCTCCTCTGGCACTGGCTCTTCGACGAGAGTTTCCAGGCCCTCATCGGGTCGCGATCCGAGTACCAGGTTGACAACCGGCTCATCGACTCACACTTCGGCAGGCTCGAGTACCTGATCCAGCGCTTGCCTTCTTTCCTCAAGCCGCAAAAGTTCTCCTTCCGGCAGCACCGGCACCACATGAAGCTCGTCAACCCGGAAAACGGGGCTGCCATCAAAGGGGAAGCCAGTCACGGCAACTTCGGGAGACAAGGTCGTTTCAATGTCGTCTTCTTCGACGAACTCGCCTTCTGGGACAAGGAACGACAGTTCGCAGCTTGGCGCTCTGCTTCCGAAGCGACCAGGACACGGATCGCCGTCTCGACTCCCAATGGTGCCGAGAACCTCTTCTACCAGCTCGTCCACGAGGGCAAGACACCTCACCTCCGGATCCACTGGTCGCTCCACCCGGAGAAGGATGAGGAGTGGTACGAAAAGCAACGCCAGCGCCTCACCGACGTGGAGCTGGCAGCCGAAGTCGACATCTCTTACCACGCTGCCGACTCGGAACTGGTCTATCCGGAGTGGCAGGATGTCGTCTTTACCGAAGTCTCCTACTGCCCATCCTGGCCACTCTACGTGTCCTGGGACTTCGGTTTCGATACCAGCTGCTGTATCTGGTGGCAACGCGACCTCGAGACAGGTCGCGTCGTCTGCCTCGATGCCGTAGAACGCAAAGGTGTGACTATCGACTGGTTCGTCCCTTTCTTCACCGGCGAGATCCCACCTGACCGCTTGCACCTCTACACGGTGGAAGACCGAGCCAAGGTCGAGGCGCACCGTGGCTGGGGACATGCGGTGCACTTCGGTGACCCCGCTGGTGGCAACCGACATGTCGGCACAGGCCTCTCTGTCCTCGATGTGTTGCGGAACCACGGGATCTACGTCTATACGAACAAGCAGGCTCGCGATTTCGTGACCAGGCGCCACATGACGGCCATGGGTCTCCGCGAGACAGTCTGCAACATCGCGGATGGCCCAGTCTCTGCTCGTATCGTCGATGAACGGATGCGGGCAGCGCGAAAAGGGAAGGACGGCAAGCCGCTCCACGATGTCACCTCGCATATCCGGAGTGCTGTCGAGTACTTCTTCGTCAATGTTCCCCCATTCCGGAGACGCGAGAGGCCACAAGCGGCACGTCGCCTCATGCGCTACGATGTCCTGTTTGGAGTGAGGTGAGCTGGTGGTACTCCCGATACCAGGTATGCCGGGAAAACCAGAAGGTGACCCGGAACTGGACTTGCACCAGATCGCGCTAGCGGAAGCACTAGCGTCCCTCCAGTCCGAAGTCGAGCAACCGCAGCAACGCAACCGGCGGCAGCGCAAGGCGTCACGCAAGCCGAGTTCGGATATGATCTTGCGAATGGCTCGCCGGGCTGAGAACTTTTGGTCAGAGCGCGACACGCGCATGGACGAGGACTTCGCGCTCTACCAGAACAAGTTCGTGAGCCAGAGTCGCTTCTACGACGCGCTCCTCGGCAGCAATACGGCAACGAGTACCAGTGGGGAAGTCATCACGCGGAATATCCCTTGGGTACTGGTCGAGAAGGCCGCTTCGATCTTGGGGAAAGCGAACCCCTCCATCGATGTCATCCCGCAAGACCCCCGCCTGCGGGACGCAGCACAGCGAATCGAGGATTTCTTGCGCTGGTGCTGGGAAGTCTGGAACCGGCGCTGGATGGCGACGCTCCACGGCCCCATCCTCCGCGACATCGCGCATTTTCTCTGTCTCCGCGGGTGGGTGACGATCCGAGTCCGCTACGACCCCGATACTCCAGACGGTGACCTTCCGGTCTACGTGGAACTGGCTGACCCGAGACAGGTCTACCCTGTCCTCGGTTCCTCAGGACTGAGGGCCGTCATCCACAAGCGGTACATCACTGTCGGGGAACTCCTCGACGAGTGGCCCGAGGCAACCAAACGCTTCGGTGAACGTGATGAAGACGACATCGTCGAGGAGATCGCCTATTACGACGATACCTGGCATGCCGTCCTCGTCGATGGGCAGTGGGTCAAGCAACCGACGCGTCACGATTACGGATTCATCCCCTGGGTCGTGGCGACTGGACTCGGTTCTCCTGTGAGGGCAACGACCAACGACAAGGACAGCTGGGTACGCGACGTCGGGCAGTCGATCTTCTCCGGTATCAAGCAGTCCTACTTGGCTCTCAACCGGCTCCTCAGCCAGCTCGCGACGGAAGTCTCCCGCGTCGCCAACCCACCGACAGTCTACTACTACGACCCAGCTCGCCCCGATGAGCCGCGGCGCATCGACCTCGATGCGGGGGCGACGAATTTCTTGTACTTCGACAGGGAGCGGGTGGAGATCCTGCAACTGACGCCCAATCCCGCCAATTCCGCACCGATCATCAATGCTCTCATGGATGACATCGAGAAGGGCGGGCTGCCTGGTGTCCTCTGGGGAGTCGGGCAAGGGTCTGGTTTCGCCTTGTCCTTGCAGGCCGATGCGGCGATGGACACGCTGCAGCCACTGACGCAGACGATGGAGCGGATCATCGAGGAAGTCAATTACCGAGCCCTCGAACTCATCAAGAACTTACATGACCGCCCCATCGGCTACTTCACGCGAGACCCAGTCACTGGAGTTTGGCGATCCGGTATCGCGGTGACACCGGATCTCATCGATGCTGTCGGGACACGCAGTGTGGTGCGCTTGCGCAAGGTGCAACCGCGTGACCGCGTGGCCATGGCGCAACTCGCTGCGATGTTGACGGACAAGAAGCTCATCTCCCTGGAGACAGCTCGCGACGAGTACCTCGGTCTCGACAACCCGCAGCGAGAGAACGAGAGAGTCCTGGCTGATCTGGCGTACCTCGACCCGGATGTCACCAAGGAAGTGCTGATCCCCTGGGCCCTTGCCCGAACCGACCCGGTGCTCCTCGAGTTGTGGAGACTGGCCAAGCAGCGGAAGGTGGAAGAGGAGCAACGCAAGCAAGCTCGCGAGGCCACGGAATCGAAACAGCAGCCACCAGCGGCACCACCGAATACTCCAGTACCACCGGGCCTGCCTCCAGACGTCTTGCCACCACAGATGCAAGGGCTCTTCGACTTCCTCACCCATTCGGCAGCGTCTGCCGAAGGTGGCATGGGCGAGCAAGGTTCCGCGGTACCACCAGACCTCATACCAGGGACACCTATGTAACGAGAGGAGTGAGGCGTGCCGACCACGACGCGTACTGTCCAGACCGAGCACACGC
>DAOTWO010000404.1:0-14499 GCA_034435855.1 Thermomicrobium sp.
ACTGGATCCTTGGGCGTGTTGACGATGTCCTCAATGTCGCTGGTCATCGCCTGGGGACGATGGAGTTGGAGAGTGCCCTCGTCGCGCACCCGGCTGTCGCTGAGGCGGCGGTGATCGGTGTGAGTCATGAGATCAAAGGCCAGGTTCCTGTCGCCTTCGTGAGCGTGCGTGCGGGGTACATCCCAAGTGACGAGCTTGCTGAAGAGCTCCGACGCCATGTTGCCGAGACGATCGGTGCAATTGCCCGACCAGAGCGCGTGATCTTCGTGGCGGACCTGCCGAAGACGCGAAGTGCCAAGATCATGCGGCGACTCTTGCGTGACATTGCCGAGGGGCGTGTGCTCGGTGACACCACAACGCTCACTGACCCAGCGGTGGTCGAAGAGATCAAGCGGACGTGGATTGCCGAGCACGGCGAGCAAGCGTAGAGACCTGACCAGGATGAGAAAATTGGCGGCGGGGTTGTTCGACCCTGCCGCTCTCGTTTTCGCTCGCGGGAAGCGAGGTGGAAGATGCCGACCCCAGTAATCGTCAGTGCAGTGCGAACGCCGATCGGGCGGTTTGGCGGACGATTGAAAGACGTGCCTGCGTGGCGACTTGGAGCAATCGTCATCGCTGAGGCGGTGCGTCGTGCGGTGGTCGAGTCATCAGCCGTTGACGAAGTGCTGATGGGGAATGTGTTACAAGCTGGGCAGGGAATGAACCCGGCTCGGCGAGCAGCAATCACGGCTGGACTGCCCGATGCAGTCCCCGCAATGACCATCAACATGGTCTGCGGTTCTGGGCTCCGTGCGGTCGCCATGGCAGCTCAAGCGATCGCACTTGGTGAAGCAGAAGTGGTGGTTGCGGGTGGCATGGAGAGTATGTCCCAAGCGCCGTATCTCCTCACAGGAGCCCGCTTTGGCTATCGGCTTGGGCACGGAACGCTTTATGACTCGATGCTGGCTGACGGCCTCACGGATGCCTTTCACGACTGCCACATGGGGATCACCGCAGAGAACATCGCTCGGGAATATGGTATCGGTCGTGAAGAGCAGGATCGCTTCGCGCTCGAAAGCCAGCGGCGAGCTGCTCGTGCGTGGGAGGCTGGAGCTTTTGCTGAGGAAGTGGTTCCGGTCGAGGTGGAAAGCAAGCAGGGATTCGAGCTGGTCGAACGCGACGAACACCTCCGGCCCGATACAACGCTTGAGACACTGGCCCGGTTGCGGCCAGCATTCGATCCCGAGGGTACTGTAACAGCAGGCAATGCCTCGGGAATCAATGATGGTGCAGCGGCACTTGTCGTGATGTCGGAAGAGCGCGCACGCAGGAGTGGTCTCCAGCCGCTGGCCATTATTCGTTCCTGGGCGTGGGCGGGGGTACCTCCTCGAGTCATGGGACTCGGCCCAATCCCGGCCCTGCGCCGCGCACTGGCTCGACTGGATCTTCGCGTTCGTGATTTGGATCTGTACGAGATCAACGAAGCGTTCGCGGTGCAGGTGCTTGCTGTGCAACGAGAGCTTGGACTCGATCCAGCGAAGTTAAACATCCATGGTGGTGCGATCGCGCTGGGTCACCCAATCGGGGCGAGTGGCGCACGGATTCTCGTCACGCTTGTACATGCCCTGCGCCGGACGGGTGGTCGTTTTGGTGCAGCAGCACTCTGTATTGGCGGTGGAATGGGAATTGCAATGATCGTGGAACGGCCGACCACTGGTTAGATCAGCCATCGTGTTCGTCTGGAGCGAGTTCGTCGAAAGCCATCGTACCATCGACGAGACGGACAAGCGGCAATGAGTCGATCGTTGGATGTCGGAGGGTGGATGGCTCGGCGGCAGTGAGAACCTTTTGCGCTGGCAGCGTTGCGAGAACAGCCAGCAGTCGGTTGCGATGCTCGCCATCGAGTTCTGAGAGTGCGTCATCGAGCAGGAGGACGGGCCAGTCCTCGGTGGCTCGATAGATGGCGGCGATCTCGGCAAGTTTCGCAGCGATCACAGCGAGTCGTTGGATGCCACGCGAGCCGACGGTGGCGAGCAGTTCTCCGTCGAGCATCCATTGGACATCGTCCCGGTGCGGGCCGAAGACCGTGCTGCCGCGCCGAAGTTCGTCATTCCGACTGCGTGTCAGAGCCTGCCGAAAGCGCAGGCTAACTGATGCCTGTGCCTCGGCAAGCGGGAGCTGCGACAGTTCGTCGGCGATTGGGTCGGGTAGAGAGATCGTAGAAACGTATCGCGTTGTCAAGGTGAGCGTTCGAGCACTGAGACGGGCGAAGCTCTCGGTGAGATCGTTTGACCAACCAAGGAGGAAGCGGATGCGGGCGACAATGAGATAGGTTCCGTAGGTGACAAGTTGATCATCCCAGAACGCGAGCTGTTCCTCAATGGTATGGTCATCGTGCCTGCTCAGTTGCTTGAGCAGGCTGTTGCGTTGCTCGAGGATCCGTGTGTACTGCGCCAACGCGCGGAGGTACGTGGAGTCGATTGTTGACAGCACGATGTCCAAGAAACGTCGGCGTACCTGAGGACTACCGGTGATGAGTTCAATGTCCTCTGGCGAGAAAAGAACAACGCGGAATGTGCCAACAAAATCCATTGCTCGAACTGGGCGGCCGTCACGGCGATAGCGCTTACTGACAGTAGAGTTGGTTGCATCGAAGAGAAGCGCAATCTCCAATGTATGGCGTCCCGTTCGCGTCTCTATTTGACCGGCGATCCGTGCATACGGCGGAACGCCGAGGTCTTGACCGCTCGCGCGGTGGATCAGATACCGGTCCGAGGGCGTTCGAAACGACTTGGTGGTTGCCAAGAGATAGAGTGCCTCGACGAGGCTTGTTTTTCCGGAGCCGTTTGCCCCAACAACTCGGAGACCAGCTGGCACCCACGCGAGCTCCAGATGCCGGAAGCAACGGAACTCTTCCAGCTCCAGCTTCGTCAAGAGCATGACCGTGAACCTCGCCGGTGTCGTGGTGTGCGAGTCGCAACAAAGAATTGGGTTTCCACCAACGATGCAGCCGTCACGCAGTACCGATGACCATCGGCATAACGACGTGGACGAACGAATCGTCGCCTACCGGCCGGAAGACCCCAGCGGCGTTGGGTGAGGTCATCTCGATGGCGATCTCCGTTGCTTTGGCCACGGACAGCACGTCGGTCAGATAGCGCCCGTTGAACGCGATGGTCGCTTCCGGGCCATCGACCCGGGCGGGTAGCACGTCCTCGGTATCTCCGGCATCGGCCGCTTGAGCGGAGACAACCATCGATCCGGGATCGAGTTCAGAATCTCCGGGAAGGAACTGAAGCTTGACGACCTCATTGTTTGACTGGGCGAAGATCTTCGCCCGGCGGGCAGCAGCGAGGAACGCCTCTCGGTCCACGGTCACACGTGTTCGCCACTGTTTGGGGATGATCTGCCGGAATTCAGGGAAGCTGCCGTCGATTAAGCGGGAGAGGAACTCGAGCCGTCCGCTCCGGGCGAGGACTTGGCTGCGGTTTGGGGTCACAAGGAGGTGAACCGTCTCTTCTCCATCTGCCACAACTCGCGCCAGTTCACCGAGTGCCTTCGCTGGGACGATGATGGCGAGATCGGTCGCTGCTGGTTGAGGGAGTGAAAGCGTTCGCACAGAGAGACGGAAGCCATCGGCCGCAGCCAGTGTCAGCTCCTGCCCCCGAAATTCGAGAAGAACACCGGCCAGTACTGGGCGACTATCGTCGGTCGCTGCTGCGAAGACCACTTGACCAATTGCCTCACGGAGTGCTTCGGTGCTCACTGTGGCGGTGGGTGGCTGCTCGCCAATTCGTGCAATGGTCGGAAAGTCCTCGGCCGGAATGCCAGGGATGCGAGCCTTGGATGTGCCACAGGTAACACGCAGATCGGTATTGCCCGGAGAGACCGTGAGAGTTACCTCTTGTCGCGGCAGACTCCCGATAAAGTCACTGAAGACGTCCGCCCGCACACTCAGTTGCCCAGGTTCCAGCACATCAGCGGGCAGCGTGACACTGAGGGCGATCTCGAGATTGGTGGCTGTCACTCGCAGAGCTCCCTCATCGGCGACGAGGAGAACATTGCTCAGCACTGGTAATGTCGACCGGCGGGCGACAGCACGAGAGACCTGATGCAACGCTCGCTCGAGTTCGGCCTGCTGGCACCTCAACTGCACGGAAAGCTCCTCCCCGGGTGTTCGTACACTAGTCGCGGCCAATTATAACAGGGCGCTGGGCGTTTCCAGAGCAAGGGTCCGCAGGGCCTGCGTTTATCGTATCATTGGTGGTCTTAGCATCGCTCGAGTTGTCCACCGCGCTTGGAAGACGACTGCCACAACAGGTGTGGTTGGAGTGGTTTCGTGCTGAGCGGAGCGATCGTGGATTAGTTAGAGAACTTGTGACCTTTCACTTGCCAGAGTGGGCGGCCCAGGTGCGTTGCACACGGAGCGAACCGGTGACAGCGGGGTAATTGACACCGGCATCTTGTGGGTGTAGCATTAGCACAGATGTTCGTGTTTCTGGAGAGGATCGCGGTATGGCCAGCGAACGGACCGAACGACAAGGATTCGACCCCTCGAAGTTCTTGACGAAAGTCAACGGCAACGACTACCTTGAGGTCAAGTGGCGGTTGTTGTGGTTCCGTACAGATCATCCCGACGGAGAAATTGAGACGGACCTCGTGGAGCATCGTGACGGCGTCGCCGTTTTCCGAGCCCGGGTCAAGGTGCCGGGTGGCGGTTCGGCCACGGGGTGGGGCAGTGAGTCGGCCGAGGATTTCGCAGATTATTTGGAGAAAGCCGAGACGAAGGCGCTGGGTCGAGCTCTGGCGGCGTTGGGGTATGGCACGCAGTTCTGCCCCGACTTCGAGTTTGGTGCAGTGGAGCAGCGTGTCGTGGACGCGCCAGTCGATGCGGCGCGCTTGAGTGGACGCCGAGCACTCGGTGGACGAGCTACTCCTCGGCAGCTCGAGTATCTGCGTGATATGGCGCGGCGTCTTGGTATGACGGAAGAGGAACTTGAGGCGCAGGCTCGCGAACAGTTCGGGGCGGGACTCGAGGAGCTCGCGCGGCAAGATGCCTCGGCGCTCATTGAAACGCTGCGTCAGCGCCGGAGTGCTCACGAAGCAGCCTAAGTGACGACGCAGACTACTTGCAGAAATGGCTGGCTCGTGCTTCGTTACCCCTGGGCTACGTGGCCCAGGGGTTTCCGTTCCGAGTGGGGGATCGGATGTAACATGTATGACCTCGCGTCCGTTCGCGCCCAGCTTCCAACATTGAGATCGTTCACATACCTGAATACGGGGACGCTGGGGCTTATGGCGGAGCCGGTTCTCGCGCGGTACCGTGAGGCAGTGGAGCGTGCACAGCGCTTCGGTCATCTGGTCCTTGATGAGTTTCAAGAGGCGAGCGAGCGTGTACGTTCAGAACTCGCCGAACTCCTCGGTGTGCGCAGTGAGGAGCTTGCATTCACGGGGAACACGACGGACGGCATCGCGCTTGTGCTGGCGAGTTTTCCCTTTGAAGCTGGTGACCGCATCTTGACGAGCGATCAGGAGCATCCGGCCGTGCTCCTGCCCCTGACTCTAGCGTGCCGGCGTCGCAGCGTCGTTGTCGAGCGGTTTCGAGTTGGCACTGAGAAGGAGGAGACACAAGAAGCGTTTGGCGCAGCGCTCATGCGCACTCGTCCGCGTCTTGTCGTCGTCAGCCATGTTTCCTGCGAGACAGGTGTGCGGTTGCCGATCGAGGACATGACGCGGATGGCACAAGCAGAGGGGGCGCGTGTCCTGCTCGATACGGCTCAGTCAATCGGACAGTTTCCGGTGAATCTCGCGACCCTGGGAGTCGACTTCGCAGCGGGGAACGGACACAAATGGCTCCACGGCCCGCAGGGGACGGGGTTCCTGTACGTCAGACAAGACAACCTCGATCTTCTTGAGCCACCACTCGTCGGCGACGGTGCGGTTGTTCCTCCTTTTGACCGTCACTCGTTCCAATTTGACGGGACGAACTGGTCCTTCCGGGGTGATGCTCGTCGGTTCGAGTATGGCACACGTGACTTGGCGCGTGTCATCGGGCTGGGTGCCGCAATTGAGTATCTTGCGGGCCTTGGTTGGGAGGCAATTGCACAGCACCAGGCGCGCCTGGTCGCTACGCTCCGGGAGCGTCTCGAACATCATCCTTCAATTCGTTGGTATTCGGCGACCAGCCAAGAGGACGGTTCTGGACTTGTGACACTCGGAGTCACCGGCTGGAACGGAGAGCGCTTGAGTCGTGTGCTTTGGGAAGCGTATCGAATCGTGCAAAGACGGGTGCAGGTTCCCAATGGCGTCCGAGTGTCCTGTGCGTACTTCACCTCGGAGGATGATCTGGACAGACTTGTTTTGGCGCTTGAGGAGCTGGCCAGGTATCACCGCTGATCACAGGATGAGCATCGCGTCGCCGAAGCTATAGAAGCGGTAGCGCTGACGAACGGCTTCACGGTAGGCCTCGAGGATGAATTCGCGGCCCGCAAAGCTCGCAACGAGGAGGATCAGCGTACTCCGGGGGAGATGGAAATTCGTGATCAGCGCGTTGACGACGCGCCAGCGGTAGCCGGGATAGATATACAAGTCAGTCCATCCGGTGAGCTGGCTGACTGCCCCCTGATCAACTGAGTCCGCGATCGATTCCAACGTGCGAGCGGCGGTGGTGCCGACCGCAACGACGCGGCGACCGGCTCGGCGTGCTTCTTGAATAAGTGCAACGGTCTCAGCCGGGACGCGGTACCATTCAGCGTGCATCTTGTGCTGACGAACGTCCTCGACCTCGATCGGCTTAAAAGTTCCGATGCCAACGTGAAGAGTAAGTGGCGCGATAGTGATTCCGCGTTGGCGTAGCTCAGTGAGTAGGTGCTCGGTGAAGTGAAGACCGGCAGTCGGAGCTGCAACCGAGCCTGGATGTGTCGCGTAGACCGTCTGATAGCGTTCCGGATCGCGGAGTGGGGCACGAATATATGGCGGAAGCGGCACATGCCCGAAGAGTTCAAGGTGCTCGGCAATTGCTGGGCTGAGTTCCACCACAACCTGTCCTCTTGCCCTTTGCTCTAGGATCCGGAGTGGTTGCGGTTCGAAGGATTCGTCATGCCGTAACACGAGGATGGTTTCTCCTGGTCGGAGCTTGCGTGCGGGACGGCCGAGCGCGAGCCAGAGTGTCGTTCCTTCCAGCGGCTGGACGAGAAGGATTTCTACTTTTCCTCCGGTCCGCCGTTGGCCGAAGAGACGAGCTGGGAGAACCCGCGAGTCATTTACCACTAGGAGGTCACCGGGATCGAGTAGCGACGGGAGTTCACGAAAGATTCGATGCTCGATAGTCCGAGTCGCACGTCGTAGAACCATGAGCCGTGCGGCATCGCGTGGCTCGATCGGTTCCTGCGCGATCAGTTCTTCAGGAAGTTCGTAATCGAACTCGTGGAGTGAGAGTGAAATCTCCTCAGGCATCGGGCTCAACGAGGTCTCCATCGTTCAGCCCCTGCAGTGGCACCTGCAGAATGGCTCGTTCGGCGGGATAGGGCACACCGAGGTGTTCGTAGGCGCGCCGCGTCGCCACCCGTCCCCGTGCGGTTCGCTGGAGGAAGCCGAGTTGAATGAGATAGGGTTCGTAGACGCTTTCGATCGTATCGGGTTCCTCGCTCGTTGCCGCTGCGAGCGTTTGGATGCCAACCGGCCCGCCATCGAACTTTTCGACGATCGTTCTCAGAAGCAGCCGATCGACATCGTCGAGTCCGAGTTCATCAATCGCCATGCGGTCCAGCGCCAGTCGAGCGAGTTCGGCCGTGATGGAACCATCGCTCATCACCTGCGCATAGTCGCGAACGCGCTTGAGGAGGCGGATCGCAATGCGTGGGGTGCCTCGCCCGCGTCGGGCGATTTCAGCTGCTCCGTCCGGTGTGATGGGCACATGGAGGATACGTGCTGCTCGCTCGACGATCGCACGCAGGGCTGGGAGATCATAAAAATCAAGGCGATACGTAGCGCCAAACCGGTCGCGGAGCGGTGAAGTCAGCAACGCCAAGCGGGTGGTAGCACCGACAAGGGTGAACGGCGGGAGAGAGAGGCGGACGCTACGAGCGGCCGGACCCTTTCCAATCACCAAGTCGACTGCGAAGTCTTCCATCGCCGGATAGAGCACTTCCTCGACGAGACGATTCAGGCGGTGGATTTCGTCGATAAACAACACGTCTCCAGGACGGAGGTTCGTCAAGATGGAAACGAGATCACCCGGACGCTCGATCGCTGGACCACTGGTGATACGGAGATTCACGCCCATTTCCGCGGCAATGATGCCAGCGAGAGTCGTCTTCCCGAGACCCGGTGGACCGTAGAAGAGTAAGTGGTCGAGCGGCTCACCGCGCTCCTGCGCGGCGCGGATAGCGATGGTGAGACTTTCCTTTACGCGATCCTGGCCAATGTACTCGGCCAAACGCCGCGGTCGCAGCGTCTCCTCAAGATGCTGCTCATTCGCATTCGGTCGCGGTGAAACGATCCGCGGCTCGCTCATCGTACCCACCTCGTCCGGACAGAGTGTACCATAGTGCGAACACGCGTTCGCATCACCGACCGGGCTCGGGTGGCAGTTCTGCTTCGTCGACGAGCAAGATCGGAATACCGTCCTCGATTCGGTAACGGCGACCACAGCCAGTGCAGATCAAACGATCGCCATGGAGTTCCAGGCTGGCATGGCACGCCGGGCAGGCGAGAATCTCGAGGAATTCAGGATCGATGAGCGGTTGCTGCTCGACCATTGAGGCCATGCGACTCCTTTCTGGCGACGATCTTACCAGTCTTATGGACTGGGCAGGGCGGATAAACGCTCGCGAGCGAGTCGTGCGTATGGACCGTCGCCGGCGGCGGCTTTCTCATACCACGCACGAGCAGCCTCGTAGTCAGGAGGAGTACTTTGTTCTGCTGCCTGGCCGAGCAGGAACAGAATTTGTGGATGGTTCGGAGCGAAGGCGAGAGCAGCATGGAGTTGAGCGCTTGCATCTGCGGTATATCCAGCAGCGAGGAGTGCCTGGGCGAAGCTCAGCCGAGCAGTCACATCGGCAGGTGCAGCTGCGACGACACGTTGGAAGAGCGGTATGGCCTCCGAAAGGCGACCAGTGTGAGCATAGAGGTCGGCAAGGGCGAGGAGCGCAGTGCGGTCGTCTGGAGAGGCGGTGAGTGTCGCCTGCAGTTCCGCCTCAAGTGGAATGCGTCCCGGGACAGCCTCCACCGTGTTGCTCTCGGCGCCTGACAGGACGCAAGTGCGGCTAAACACGGTTGCGGTGGCGGCGACCAGCACGGTGAGAAGGAGCAGTGGGCTCCACCACCGAGAAATCCTCGTGCGGTTCCTCATATCTCCCTCGAAGAAAAACCCCGGTCGTTGACCGGGGAGTGGGGGTGCCTCACGGGGCTCGAACCCGTAACCACTGGATCCACAGTCCAGCGCTCTGCCAATTGAGCTAGAGGCACCACAAGATAAATGGAGAAATGAGCGATGCCGGGCGAGTAAGCCGAGTTCTGTTCTTGGCGGTCATCTCTCTCGCCCGTGGATTACCACGGACGGTCGCTTCGTCACCTCCGCGACTGCTCTCAACCTCGGGCCTCGGCGAGCAACCTGGTAACGGCCCGTTCGGAGATTGCTGCGGGGAGGATTGCCCTTTTCACCCCGGGACAAACCCGGTCATCGTCTCTGTTGCTCTCACGTCGACCAATCGTCGACGTGCCGATCTGGACTGTCAGCGGCGCCGGTCCCCGCTGCCCTGGTTTGACACCAGGCACCCTGCTCTCTGCAGCTCGGACTTTCCTCTGGCGTCTCTCCGGACGCCAGCGACCGCCCTGCCCGACATCGCTCGCGGTGACGGTCACCCGTCACCGGACCGGCGGTGCCGAAGGGGAGATTTGAACTCCCACGGGGTTGCCCCCACTACGCCCTGAACGTAGCGCGTCTGCCAGTTCCGCCACTTCGGCCCGTGCGAGTCCACGTGGACTCGCACTGCCTAGTATACCAATGCTGCGGACCGCTCGACAAGGCATCAGCCACACGTGGGACGACCTGGGTTACCGCGCGTGCAATATGATTCGGCGAGGCACGTTCTTGGAGTCGTACCTCCGACCGGCTTCTCAGGGTGTGGCACTCAATCAGCAATCCGCCGCTGTTCTTCATAGTAGTCGACTCGGCGTGCCGTGAGGATGGCCTGGATTTCCTGAAGGCTCATACCGAAGCGATGAAGCGTGTGGCGCACCAATTCGAGGCCTGCCTCAAAACTTGGTTGGACCACCTCACTGGCGCCTGCATCGATCAGTCGTGCCACGAAGCTTCTTCGATCAGCGCGAGCGATAATATCCAGAGTTGGATTCAGCGCGCGTGCTAAGCGCACTGCTGTTTCCGCGGCGAAGGCGTCGGGTACAGCGACCACGAAGACACGAGCCGTTGGGATCCCAGCTGCCAGGAGGACTTGCTCATTCGCCACGTCACCATACACTACGGTCACTCCCTCGTGACGAAGTTCTCGCACCAACACTGGGTCACGATCAATCACCACGAAACGAAACCGTCGGCGCTGGAGAACCCGTCCCACCTCGCGACCAGCTCGTCCGTAACCGGCAATGACCACATGCCCGCGGAGTTTGGCTGACTGTGGTTGGGAACCTTCTCTCTCGTCTTCCATGCGCGGTGTCGTCCCCAAGCGCTCAAGCGGGGCAGCAAGTAGCCGACCAAGGGGTCTTGACGCGCTTAGGAGAAGCGAGTTCAAGAGAAGGGAGGCGATCGCAGCCCCGATTAACGCATTGTACACCGTGTCGTCGATCACACCGCCGCGGAGTGCAACGAGACCGAGAACGAAGGAGAACTCACCAATCTGTCCAAGAAAAATGCCCGAGCGTACTGCAACGTCGGCCGGAAAACCGACGAATCGCACGACAACCGCGGTGATCGTGGTTTTTAGGACAGTTACGGTCAGCAATATCGTCAGTGTCAGCGGCCACGCATCCAGAAGGCCACCAAGGTCGGTAAGAAGTCCGAGTCCAGCAAAGAACATCACCCCAAACACGTCACGGAGTGGAAGAATTCCCCCGAGCGCTTGGTAGGAAAATTCCGATTCTGAAATTACGACTCCCGCAAGAAAAGCTCCCAGCGCGAGTGAGAGGCCTAATCGCTCGCTGCCGATTGCGGTGCCGAATGCGAGGAGCACAACGGTCAAGAGAAAAAGCTCACGACTCCCAAGCCGAGCAACATGGAAGAGAAGCCAAGGTACGACCCGTACGCCAAGGATTGTGATCACGATCAAGGCGATCAGCGCGTTTGCAACTGCCACGAGGAGACCGCGACCTACCTCTGCGATGCTCGATCCAGTCAGCGCTGGTAAGAGTGCGACCAAGGGCACTACGGCGACATCCTGCGAGAGTGCGATCGCAACGGTTGGGCGAGCTGCTGGTTGTGCCAGCGTGCCGCGGAGCTCCATTAGCGTCAGTGCCACAATGGAGCTGGACATTGCTGACGCGAACGCGAGCACAAAGCATGTGGCCAGGGGCAAGCCAGTTGCAACATAAATGACAAAGGCTGTGAGCACTGTCAGCAGAATCTGTGGGAAGCCGGCGCGAACCACAAGACGACGCATTTCAACAAGTTCCCGGAAGGAAAATTGCACGCCGAGCGCAAACATAAGAAAGGTAACGCCAAAATCAGCGAAGGCCTCAATAATTTCGGTGTCAACTGACCAGCGATCGACGATGCGACCGGCTGCAAGACCGGCAATGAGGAAGCCAACCACGACCGGTTGGCGGAGTCGCGCGGCCGCCAGACCAAATCCGATTGCTGCGGCTGACACGAGAAGAAACAGAAGGAAGATTGTTTCTCTTTCCACCCTCTCGACCGCCTCACAACGTTGCGTGCGACACTCTCAGACATACTGCGTCAACGGTACACGGTCTTGTGCTCGGCGTGGAGGAGAACCACTGGGTGGCCAGTCTCGGAAGAGCGTGAGGTGCAAGGCGTCCCAAGAGGCAGGTGACTTCGCTGCCGGGCGGGCCCAACCGTGACCCGTAGTCGCAGTCGCTGAGGCTCGGTAAGAACCATGGAACCGAGCAAGGAAACGAAAAGTCCTCCTGACGGCTCGGAGGAGCAACGGACACTCAGCCTGTAGTGGGTACCGTCCACTGATCACCTCGCCAACCTCCTGACGAGCCCAGTCAGTCCGCCTTTGTCCTTGAGACAGTGTTTGCAGTGTCCGATGTGTCTCGATCCTTGACGGACTGGACTGTACGGACTATCCTTGTGTACGTACACCCTCCGGATGGAGGCGGGCGCTGCTCTCCGGTAGAATCGGGTTGCTCGAGCGAGCATCGGGGCAAGGACGACAGAATCGGCTCACAGGAAGCCGCAGGGTAGGGAGTTCGATCGAGATGAAGAGCAGCGAAATCCGCCGGGCGTTCATCGAATTCTTTGCCGAGCGCGGACACGTACAGGTTCCGAGCTCTTCGCTGATCCCAACTGACCCGACGGTGCTCCTGACCACCGCCGGTATGCAGCAGATGGTGCCGTACTTCTTGGGCCTGGAGCGTCCCCCTCATACCCGGTTGACGTCGATCCAGAAGTGTTTCCGGACCGTCGACATCGATGAAGTTGGCGACGAGAGTCATCTCACTTTCTTCGAGATGCTGGGAAACTTTTCTATCGGGGACTACTTCAAAGCGGAGGCGATTAGCTGGGCTTGGGAGTTCCTCACGAAGTGGCTCGGGGTACCAGCTGAGCGGTGGTATCCGACCGTCCATCCGGACGACGACTTCTCGTATCGATACTGGCGTGACGAGATCGGCGTGCCAGAGGAGCGGATTTTCAAGCTTGAGGACAACTGGTGGGGGCCGGTTGGTGCGACCGGACCCAACGGCCCCGATTCAGAGATCCATTACGACCGGGGACCGGAGTATGGCTGTGGCAAGCCAACTTGTGGTCCAGGATGTGACTGCGGGCGTTTTTTGGAAACCTGGAATCTCGTGTTCATGGAGTTCTATAAGGAACTCGACGGAACGCAACGCCCGCTTCCAAGAAAGAACATTGACACGGGGATGGGGTTGGAGCGCATCTCGCTCATTATGCAGGGTGTCGGTTCGGTGTTTGAGACCGACCTCTTCTACCCGATCTTGACCGAAGCAGCGACGATCGCTGGTGTCCGATACAAGGAAGATGCACGAATTGACCGATCGTTGCGCGTCATTGCTGATCACGCGCGGGGGGTGACGTTCCTCGTTGGAGATGGAGTTTTCCCGAGTAACGAGGGACGCGGATACGTGCTGCGGCGTGTCCTGCGCCGAGCCGTGCGCCATGGGCGTCTCCTTGGGATCGAGCGCCCGTTCCTTGGTCAATTGGCCGACATCGTTATCGAGCTGTTCTCCCCGTACTATCCGAATCTGGTCGAACAGCGGGAGCGTATTCACCGGGTGATTGACCACGAGGAGGAGCACTTCCAGCGAACTCTTGCTACGGGCCTGGCTCGCTTTGAAGCACTGGTGGATCAACTCCAGCGCTCAGGGGAGCGAGTCATCCCGGGCGACGAGGCCTTCCGTTTGTACGACACCTACGGCTTCCCGCTTGAGTTAACGGAGGAGCTGGCCCGGGAGGCGGGCTTGGAGGTCGACCGTGCAGGGTTCGAGCGAGCGCTCGAACGCCAGCGAGAGCTGAGCCGGGCGAGCGTGGGACGCTTCGCGGATACCCAGCGCCAGCGTGCTGGTCTCTACGCGCGCTTCTCAGAGCAGCCAACGGAGTTTCTGGGTTATGAGCAGCTTCAGGCCGAAGCGACGGTCGTCGGTATTATCGGAATCGACCAGACACGTGAGGAAGCAGAGGCGGGTGACCAGGTCGAGATTGTCCTCGATCGGACCCCGTTCTACGGCGAGGCCGGAGGACAGGTCGGTGATACCGGCGAGCTTCGGACCGATACCGGCGTTTTCGTTGTCGAGGATACGCAACGACCAACTCCCGAGTTGATTGTGCACCGGGGGCAGGTGCGAGAAGGTTATCTCCGCGTTGGTCAGCGAGTCGTCGCTCTCGTCGATGCAGAGCGGCGAGCGGCGATCCGGCGAAATCACACCGCTACGCATCTGCTTCACGCGGCGCTGCGCCGCGTCCTTGGGGAGCATGCACTGCAAGCAGGGTCACTTGTGGCTCCCGACCGACTGCGCTTCGACTTTGCACACCATGAGGCCGTCCAGCCGGACCAGCTCCGCACCATTGAGGAACTTGTCAACGAACAGATCGTGCGGGACTTGCCGGTCGAGGTACGGTACCAACCGCTACGAGAGGCACTCTCAGAAGGGGCAATTGCGCTCTTCGGTGAAAAGTACGGCGAGATTGTCCGTGTGGTGTCAATCGACGCTTTCAGCAAGGAACTCTGCGGAGGAACCCATGTGAGCCGCACCGGTGAAATCGGGTATTTCCTCATTACTGATGAGACGAGCGTGGCAAGCGGTATACGCCGCATCGAAGCGCTCACCGGGCCGGCTGCAGTGCGTGCTGCGCGGCAGATT
>DAOTWO010000405.1:0-1605 GCA_034435855.1 Thermomicrobium sp.
GGGAGCGGCGTCTGGGTCGACTCAGCGAGATCGAGCGCGAGACGGATGTCCTTGAGGCCAAGTGCGAGGCGGAAGCCAGGCGGGTCGAAGCGCCGCTCGAGGAGTGTGCGGCCATATCGGTCGACAAGAGGTGAGGAGAAGACCGCGCTCGCTACCTCGAAGAACCGATCACGGGGAACACCGGCCTTCTCGGCGAGGACCATTGCCTCGCTCAGGAGCTCGACGAGCGAGAGGATAAGGAAGTTGCCAGCAAGCTTCACCGCGTGGGCACGCTGAGGGTGCTCATCGATGATGAACTGCTGCGGGCCGAGCGCCGTGAGCAGCGGCCGGACCCGCTCGATCGCGCCCTGCGGCCCGGCGACAACTAAGCGCAATGCGCCTTGCGCGGCAGCGTCCGGTCGACCGAACACTGGCGCGGCGACGTAGTGCTGGCCACGCGTGCGGTGCCGTTCTGTGAGCTCCGCCGAATAGCGGACGCTGAGCGTGCTCGAGGCCACGTGGACACCGTCGCGCGGGAGACCGGCAAGGATTCCGTGGGGACCGGCGATAACCGCTTCAGTGGCCGCGTCATCGGCGAGCATGGTAAAGACGACGCCGACCTCGGCTGCTTCAAAGGGTGTGGCTGCGCGCACCGCACCGAGTGCGACAACCTCGTCCACCCGTTCTGGCGTGCGGTTCCACACCACGACGCGATGCCCGGCGCGGAGCAGCGCCTGCACCATACCCCGCCCCATGTTGCCGAGTCCGACGAATCCAACGTCCATGGCCCACCCTCCAACGCACTTGACACCTCACTACACGGGAACGAGCGTAGCGGACAGGTGCGTTTCTGGCGAGTACGAAGGCTCCGCGCACGGTGCACGATCACTGACGTGGCGCGTTTGCGCCCCTCCTTGGAGAACGCACCACCCGACCATCCTACGGTGTGCGAACCACCGGGGTACGAATGCAAAAGGGGAGGTTGGTGTTGCTCTCCCTCTGCGAGGATTAGGGGCGATGCTTCGGCGCCCTCTCACTTTCCGGTAAGACCCGGCGCACCTCTTGTCCTCCTCGACTATCCTCAAGCCAAACCGTGCATTCTGCTGCTGGACGTCGCGGTGGTGGTGCCGGAAGAGCAGCTGGGTATCCCAGATAGACAAAGCCCAACAGCAGGGCACGCGCACTGAGGCCGAAGAAGCGCTTGACTGCCGGGTCCTCAACCGCCCGGCCAGTGCGCCAAATAGCGCCGAGGCCGAGCGCGTGCGCAGCCAGGAGCATGTTCTGGATCGCTGCCGCCCCTGCGCAGAGTTCATCCAGGAGCGATCGCTCTGGAGCAGGTTCGACCGCAACGGCGATCACGACTGGTGCGCGAAGTGGCTTCTGCCGGGCTGCCTCGCGCTTGGCCGGGGACAACGTCGGGTCACTGGCCAGCACCTCGCCGAGCGCATGACGAGCATCGCCCGTCAGAACAAAGAAGCGCCAGGGTTGGGTCAGATGATGGTTGGGGGCCCAGACCGCGGCTTCCAGAACCTGCTCCACAAGTTCACGAGGGACAGGATCAGGAAGGAGTGCTTTGACGCTCCGTCGCTCGCGGATCGTCGAGAGCACGATGTTTGCTCGACCGTT
>DAOTWO010000406.1:0-1757 GCA_034435855.1 Thermomicrobium sp.
CAAAGAATCTCGCTGTTTCAATCCCACCTTGGTTCGATTAGCACAGGAGGAATTTCCCAAAGACTTAGATGCGATCAATGTTTCAATCCCACCTTGGTTCGATTAGCACACCGACTGCAGAAAGCATATATTGCGCCGGAACAGGTTTCAATCCCACCTTGGTTCGATTAGCACCGTTTTGCCGCTTCCTCTTCGGTGATGATCTTCATCGTTTCAATCCCACCTTGGTTCGATTAGCACGGGTTTCTTCCGCCGCAAGAGGAAGCCGACCTCTTGGTTTCAATCCCACCTTGGTTCGATTAGCACTGCAGAAGGAGGCCGCTCATTGTCGCCGCGCGCGAGTTTCAATCCCACCTTGGTTCGATTAGCACAACCTCGACGAGAAATTCGGATTGAATGATGACCCGGTTTCAATCCCACCTTGGTTCGATTAGCACTCAGCCCACGCTCCGTCAAGTGATAAATGACAAAGAGGTTTCAATCCCACCTTGGTTCGATTAGCACGAACCCCATCTCTTCTAGCCGCTCGCGTACCCACTCGTTTCAATCCCACCTTGGTTCGATTAGCACATGACGATCGTTGTGCCGAGTTGGCCCGTCGCGCATGTTTCAATCCCACCTTGGTTCGATTAGCACCGATGATCCACTCCGGGAAGCCGTTGCTGTGCACAAGTTTCAATCCCACCTTGGTTCGATTAGCACGGATCAGTCTTGCTCTCGAATAGAGGTAGCTTTGCAGTTTCAATCCCACCTTGGTTCGATTAGCACAAGCGCATCGCGCTAAATAAGCCAACAAGCCAACACGTTTCAATCCCACCTTGGTTCGATTAGCACGGACATCGGCCGTGCCGGCGGCATGGACGATTTGCGTTTCAATCCCACCTTGGTTCGATTAGCACGCGATCTTGCGGCGATATCTACTGGCGCGTCCCGTGGTTTCAATCCCACCTTGGTTCGATTAGCACTTTTTGCATGACCCCCCCCTTTTCGCCAACGCCCCCGTTTCAATCCCACCTTGGTTCGATTAGCACGAAAAGCGGAGAGTATTGTTCGAGGAGTGATCGAAGTTTCAATCCCACCTTGGTTCGATTAGCACAATCGTTGTAGTTGAGCACGCCGATGTAGTATCCGTGTTTCAATCCCACCTTGGTTCGATTAGCACTGCCGCCGTGCGCCCACTTTGGACTGGTTGAACTTGGTTTCAATCCCACCTTGGTTCGATTAGCACTCACTGCTGAGCATGTGAAGAATGCGCTCGATGAACGTTTCAATCCCACCTTGGTTCGATTAGCACGTCTCCCTCGACTCGATGATTGAATGCATCGAGCGCGTTTCAATCCCACCTTGGTTCGATTAGCACAGTTCTCCCTCGTCTCGATCCCAATGACCGAACGAGTTTCAATCCCACCTTGGTTCGATTAGCACGCTCTTGAGTTTCCTCTCTGCGCGCGAGATCGCGCGCGTTTCAATCCCACCTTGGTTCGATTAGCACGCCAAATCTGAGACCGCGAAGAGGGAGGTGATTCGAGTTTCAATCCCACCTTGGTTCGATTAGCACGCTTTCTCCCCCCACAGTTCATACTCACGAGCGATGGTTTCAATCCCACCTTGGTTCGATTAGCACGACGAAATCTCCGGGCGTTGTGCTCACCCAAATCGCGTTTCAATCCCACCTTGGTTCGATTAGCACCAATTCCCGCACAGTTGAGTGAGCTGAAGCGGCTATTGTTTCAATCCCACCTTGGTTCGATTAGCAC
>DAOTWO010000407.1:0-4532 GCA_034435855.1 Thermomicrobium sp.
GCTGGCCGCCGTACCAGGACCGGCACGGGTGCCTGGGCCAGCACCTGTTCGGCCGTCGAGCCCATCACCACGTCACGCAGCCCGCTCCAACCGTGAGTGACCATGACGATGAGATCTGCTGCCCGCTCGCGCGCGACCTCGACGATTACCTGGGCAGGCCGTCCATCAGCGACCAGCCACTCAACACGATAACCCCGCGCACCGAGGCGTTCGGCGAGTTCACGGAGATAGGTGGATGGATCATCGCCAGCGATGTCCGCTTCGATACGGCGGGGGCGCCCTTCGCGGACATGGAGGAGCACAACTTGCCAGTTTTTCAGCCCGAGGAGCGGCAGAAGATCCAGTGCTCCTTCCGCTAGTCGCGAACCGTCGAGTGGGACGAGTGCCCGGTCGAGAACAAGCTTCGCCTCGTCTGGTGGCGGCACGTGTGCAGGAACAACAAAGACGGGAGTGACCCCGCTTGTGATGACCTGCGCGGTGACTGAGCCGAGTACGACGCGGCGCCATCCGGCACGGGCATGCGCTGCCATGACAACAAGCGGATCAACGGTCTCTTCAGCCAGGCGTGTGAGGACGAGTGCTGGATCTCCCTCTTCGATGACGATGCGGGTGAGTGCCTCCTGAGGGAACGTGCGAGCGACTTCTTCCAGGTAGGCACGGCACTCTGCGCGCCAGTCTTCGAGCAGCGTCCGCAGCAGTTCTTGCTCCTTCACCGAACGAAGTCCAACTGGAACGTCGAGAACAGCCACGAAGACGACTGGAGCTGCAAGGCGCCGCGCCAGGGCGCGTGCCCAGGGCAAGACACGCTCACTCACCCCGTGGGGATGTGGCTTGGTGCGGTCATATTCCAGCGGAACGATGAGTGTGGGCACAGTTTTCTCCCTCCCCTGGCTTCACAAGCAGGCCCGTCACTGCGTGGTCCACTACTCATTCGCTTGCGTGACTTCGGCATGGTGGCGAACCAGCCGTCGCTCGGCGAGAAGCAAGGAGACGACTACGCTGATCGCCAGTGTCACGATCACGATACCCAGCGAAATGGCTGTCGGGATCTTGTAGAAATCCTGAATGAGCATCTTCACACCAATGTAGCTCAAAATGAAAGCGAGGCCATAGCGCAAGTAGGCCAAGCGCCGGACGAGTCCAGCGAGGAGAAAGTACATCGAGCGGAGGCCAAGGATAGCGAAGACGTTCGATGAGAAAACGATGAACGGATCGCGCGTCACAGCGAAAATGGCTGGAATCGAGTCAATGGCGAACATCAGGTCAGTCAGTTCCACTAAGACGAGGACAACAATCAGTGGCGTTGCGTAGCGTTTACCGTCGATGCGGACAAAGAACCGTTGCTCATAGTATCGTGGGACGATCGGTGCGAAGCGTGAGACGATGCGAATAGCGATGTTGTTCTCCACATCTACTTGGCGTTCTTCACGTTCCAAAAGCATGCGTAGACCAGTAAAGACGAGGAAGGCGCCGAACAAGTACAGGATCCAGTGAAAGCGCGCGATGAGCCAAGCACCACCAAGAATCATTGCACCGCGCATGATCAGTGCGCCGAGGATTCCATAATAGAGGACCCGATGTTGGTACTGTGCAGGAACTGCAAATGCGGTGAAGATCAGGACAAACACAAACATATTGTCTGCAGAAAGGGAAAGTTCTATCAAGTAGCCGGTGAAATACTGCAATCCAGCCTCATGCCCCTCGAAATACCAAAGGAACACGCCGAACAACAGTGAGAGCGAGACCCAGAAGGAGACCCAGAGGCCTGCTTCCTTCATTTCAACCACGTGAGCTTTGCGATGGAAGACGCCAAGGTCAAGCGCAAGCAGAGCGAGGATGAGTCCAATGAACGCAAACCAGCCCCAAAGCGGCACCTCGACCATTGTGACCCCTTACCTCCTTGAGGCCCTCTGACCCTCCCCAGAAATGAGCGGAGAGGCGAGCCAGACGGACCCAATCATCCGTCGTGGTCTCGCCTCTCCGCCTCGCCTAGCCGAGGGGGTAACCCTGTGTTGACGACCAGGCGCACCAGCACTTCCCGCTGGGAGGCTACTCCCCACGCGGGCAGGAGTGTATCGCATCCTTACCCGTCGCACAAGTGCGTGCGGACCATAGGACGTGTGCTGCACCGATCTCACTCCAGCCGTACGAGTCCTGTCGCTGCAGGTTTTACTTCTCATTCCAGAGAGGCACCGAGCCCTCCATCTTCTCCTGCCCTCGTGTGAGCGGCTCCGGTTAGGCCTCTTGGGTTCGCCGAATGGCTGGTTCGTGGTAGAGTCCATTGGGAACGGAGTCGAGCAATGTCGGACGAGCTCGATGTCGAAGTTGAGCAGCGTCTCGCAGCAGTCCTGGCGCGCTTCCCGGGCTGGTTCGACGAAGACGAGCAGGCGCGTCTCCGCGCGCAGATTCGGGAGCTCGTAGAAGCGAGCCGCAAACTGCGTGCGTTCCCGTTGACGAACGCCGATGAACCCGACTTTCTCTTTCAAGTGGGAACAAGGCAATGACTCAGGATGAGCTTGCTCATCGTTCTCTCCGCGAGTTAGCAGTGTTGCTTCGCCGTCGGGAGACGAGTCCAGTCGAACTCGCTGAACTCGCACTCCGACGGCTCGAGCGGATTGGCAAACGGCTGAACGCTGTCGTTACGCTGACTGCGGAGCGCGCCTTGGACGAGGCCCGTCGTGCGGAAGCGGAACTGGTGGCGGGTATCGACCGTGGTCCGCTCCATGGAATTCCGTATGGTGCCAAAGATCTTCTCGCTGCTGCTGGGTACCCGACGACCTGGGGGGCCGCGCCTCTCCGCCAGCAGCACTTTCCGGAAGACGCGACAGCGATTGCTCGCTTGCGCGAGGCCGGTGCGGTCCTTGTGGCCAAGCTCGCGACAGTCGAACTGGCCGGAGGAATGGGGTACGAGCAGCCGAATGCGTCCTTCACTGGGCCAGGGATCAACCCCTGGAACATGGACGCATGGAGCGGAGGCTCTTCGACTGGTCCAGCGGCAGCGGTTGCAGCTGACCTCGTTCCCTTCGCGCTTGGTACCGAGACGTGGGGATCGATCATCGTTCCCGCCAGCTATTGCGGCGTGACCGGGTTGCGTCCTACCTACGGGCGAGTGAGTCGCTTTGGCGCGATGACCTTGAGCTGGACGCTAGACAAGATAGGCCCGCTTGCACGGAGTGCAGAGGATTGTGCGCTTGTGCTTGCCGCTGTGGCTGGTCCTGATCCCCGCGATCCAGCGACCATTCCGCAACCATGGTCCGACGCACCTGTGTCGGAACAGAAGCAGGGCTTCCGAATCGGTGTCCTCGAAACGGGTCTGGAGTTCGCACAGCCAGAAGTGGTTGCGAATTTCCGCGCGGCGCTGGTGGTCTTGAGCGAGTTCGCGACGCTCGAACCAATTGCCCTCCCTGACCGCCCATACGGCGAGGTGATCCGCATTGTACTCAACGCCGAGGCCGCAAGTGCCTTCGAGGAACTCGTGGCGAGCGGCGCGACGCGCACGCTGACAGCGCCCGAAGATCGAGTCGGTGGCATCGCTGGCCTCACGATTCCGGCGGTCGACTACCTTCGCGCCCAGCGAATCCGCCGCCAGTTGCGGGAGGAACTCGCGTCGCTGCTTGCCCCGTACGATGCGATCGTTGCTCCGAGCACGTTGGTCGTTGCAAGTCCACTGACGAGTCGCTTTGACGACTATGCGGGACCGGCGCGGCGTACTCCCCTGAGCGCGGCGAGTAACCTCGCAGGACTCCCAGCGATTAGTGTGCCGAACGGGTTTGGTGAGCGCGGCCTGCCAACCGGGCTGCAGTTCGTGGGGCGCGCTGGTGACGAGAGCACCTTGCTTGCTCTCGCTCGCTCCTACCAAGCACGTACCGACTGGCATCGCCATCGGCCACCGCTTGCCTTTACCTGAGGGACTCCCGTGGAGCTCTGTCTTGATCTTTCGCACTATCGCTGGGCTCGTGCATCTGATCCGCGCACAGCAGTTGCGTGGACGCTCGAGACGATCCTGGCTGCTGATCGCGGGGGCTTCCACTCGGTCTGGCTCAGTGAGGATCCGGACGGCTGGGATGCAATTGCCGTTGCAGCCGCGGCTGCGCCGCGCACCGAGCGGATCCGCCTCGGAACCGGTGTCACGAGCCCGTTTCTGCGTCATCCGGTGCAGATCGCCATGGCGCTCGCCACGCTCGATCGCCTCACTGGTGGTCGGGCTTTCCTTGGTCTCGGCCGTGGACAGCCAGAGTTCTATCGCTTCGGCCTTGGGATGGAAACCAGGGATCCGCTCGTCGCGCTTACTGAGACGATCCAGCTTCTCCGGCAGTGGTGGCAGCCGCCATACCGTGCCTCGCTGGACGGGCAGCATTTTCGAATTCGCGATTGGCCGCTGAGCATCGCGCCGCTGCAGCAGCAGGTTCCGATCTATCTGGCGGCGCTGGGGCCGCGAGCGCGCGAGCTCGCAGCGCGGTTGGCCGATGGCATCCTGATTGCCGATTTTGCCAGCGAACTCTTCCTCTCGCAGATTCTTCCCGAGCTCCGTG
>DAOTWO010000408.1:0-3263 GCA_034435855.1 Thermomicrobium sp.
GCGCAGTAGTGGGGACTGGAGGAGACCCAGGGCGGCCAGACCCGGTCGCCCTGGGAGTCTCTGGGGGAGATGAGCCATGGCAGAGCCGATGGGTTTCTTCACCGACACCTCGGTGTGTATTGGTTGCAAAGCCTGCGAGGTGGCTTGCAAGGCATGGAACCAGCTTCCAGCCCGCAACGGCGGGAAGGTGCAGCTCAGTGGGATGTCCTACGATAACACGGTATCGCTCAGTGGCATCCAGTGGCGGCACGTGAAGTTCATCGAGGACTTCACACCGGACCGCTCAACTGGGCGCTGGCTCATGATGAGCGACGTGTGTAAGCACTGTGTGCGTGCTGCGTGCCTCGAAGCCTGCCCAACCGGTGCCATTATCCGAACCGAGTTCGATACCGTGGTGATCCAACAAGATGTCTGTAACGGGTGCCGTGCGTGTGTCTCAGCATGCCCGTTCGGGGTTATCGAGATCAACCCCGAGACGAATACCGCTATGAAGTGCACGCTCTGCTACGACCGGCTGCAGGCAGGGTTAGTACCAGCCTGTGCCCAAGCCTGTCCGACGCAGTCGATTCAGTTTGGGCCACTCTCCGAGCTCCGGCAACGAGCACAACAGCGTCTCGAGCAGCTTCATGCCCAGGGAGTCACACAAGCACGGCTGTATGGGCACGACGAATCGATCCTTGGTGGATTGAACTCGTTCTACCTGCTGCTCGACGAACCGGAGAAGTACGGCCTGCCGTCGAACCCGCAGCTCCCCTCGACCCGTGTACCCGCGGCAGCAGCACTTTCGACTGCGACCGCCGTGGTACTGGGTCTCTTGGGACTCGTCGGGCTGCGAAAGCAGCGGATGGATCAGCTGGCCGCTGCGGCAAAGCAGGGGAACGATGGGGAGTGAAGGGAGCAGGACATGCCAGACACGTTCTATACGGTCTCTCCGCACTGGGGTTGGTACGCCGTCGTCGAGTTCTTCGTTGCTGGTCTAGCCGGGACATCAGCCGGCATTGCAGCACTGCTCTGGTTGTTCAGTCGGAACCGCGATGACCGCCTCGTGGCGCGTTGGGGCTTTGGCATCGCCATGGTCGGCAGCGTGCTGAGTGGTCTCCTCTTAATCGCTGATCTTAAGCGGCCAGACCGGTTCTGGCATATGTTGCTCTTCTCCGAGACGCTCCTCCCCACTTTCCTCAAGTGGTGGTCGGTGATGGCACTGGGGGCATGGGCCCTCTTCGTCTTCGGCGGGACTTCGTTCCTCATCTTCGTGGGCAGCCTGGCTGAGGCTGGGCGGCTGCCTCGCGGGTTGGCGTTCCTCGGACGGGAACCGATCGGAACCATCCTGGCCTTCGTGGCTGGTCTAGCCGGAACGTTCTACGCCGGATACAAGGGCGTGTTGCTCAATGCAACAAACCGTCCGCTGTGGGGCAATACGGTGTGGCTGGGAGCGCTCTTCTTCGCCTCAGGGATGGCCGCGGCGTGTGTGCTCTTACTGCTGATTACTCGTCGTCGAGCCCCAGCGACCTCAGCATGGCTTGGGCAGCTGCTCTTTGGCGCCCTGGGAGTCACGCTCGTGGTGGCTCTGGGGCTTCTCTTCTCACTGCAAGGCAGCGTCTTACGTCTCGTGCTGGGCAACGTGTACGGTGTGATCTTGGCATTGACCCTTGTCTTCGGTGTTCTGCTGCCTTTGATCCTGACATGGCGTCCGCAATTGCTTGGGCGCTACGCTATCCCAAGCCTCGCGGTACTTGTGTTGGCTGGGGCCTTCTTGCTACGTGTTGCTGTGATTCTTTCCTCGGAGGCAGCGTAAGGTGGTAAGTAAGCGCTTCAGCACGTCAGGTCCTGTCCGGCGCGGGCTTCACTGGGTCATGGTCTTCCTTCTTACAGGTCTGCTGCTGGCCTGTAGCCCAGAAGCATCCCGGACACGTGGTGGTGGCTCCGGCGGCGATATCGGGAACCGCGCCCAGGAGGTGCAACTCCGTCCTGGCGGGCCCCGAATCATCTACTACAACACTCCGAAAGAAGGAGAGGCGAGCCAACTGGCTGGGATGACCGTCGAATGACCGCGATTGTCGCACGGCTCGAAGATCTCGCCCAGCACGATGCGGTCTTGGCTCCGCTTGCACGGCTCTATGTGCTCGTGCTCCGGTTGATTGACACCACGGAGAGTTCGCTCGTGGCTGTCCCCTCGACACAGCGTCCACCGGAGTCGCACTTGAGTGTCCCGCTTCTCCACCAGCAGACACTTGCCATTGACCTGGGCATGATAGAAAGACTCCTTCAAGAGGCCAGTGAACTCCTCGCCGAGCACGGCTTGCCAGAGAGTCAAGCACTCGTAGAAGCTGTGGCGGAGAGACGACTGTCTGCACTCGAACTCCTCCAAGCAGGTGTCCAAGGTAATGCGGTGGCTTTTGAACAACTGGCGCGCTCAACGCGGCTTGCCGTGCAACTCATGACTGTGCTTGGGAACGTTCTCAGTATCCCTGTCTTGGCGTTAGCCAGTCGTGTCATCTCCTTCAGGGAGCCGCTGCGTTGGCAAGTGGGCTATTGTCCCCATTGCGCTGCTTGGCCCACTCTGGCAGAGTTTCGAGGTCTCGAGCGAGAGCGTTGGTTGCGCTGTGGTCGGTGCGGTACTGGGTGGCGTTACCCACACCAGCAGTGCCCGTTTTGTGAAAACAGCAACCATCGTAGTCTCCGCTACTTCGCTGAGGAAGGGAAACAGGACTCGCAGCGCGTTGAGGTGTGTGAACAGTGTCGCGGCTACCTGAAAACATTCGCGACGCTTGGGCCGTGGAGCCTTGGTGAAATACTCCTCCAGGATCTGGCGACGGTCGAGTTCGACTTCCTAGCTCAGGATCGGGGATATCAGCGGCCGGAGGGACTAGGATACCCGCTGGAGGTTCAGATAGTCGCACAGGAACTGCTTGCCTAAGTACCTGGAGCGGGCAGTGTCGATCCCTCTCGATCTCAAATGTCACGGCACCGCAGACATGCAATACACGGCCGGCGCAGCACCGGAGAGCAAGTGGCCCGATTCGCATTTGCTTCACAAACCGTTCTGGGACAAACAAGGGGCTATCTCGGTCGAAAGGACGAGGCCATGCCGCCGGTGATCGATCCCGCACAACTGACCCGACCTTCAGTCTTCTGTCGTGCACTGCTTGCCGCTATGGAGGCGAGCGAAGGTCGACGCAAGCGACGTAAGCGCGACCAGACACCAGACACGCTGGGGCAGGAGCTCAAGCGCTGGGTGCTGGAGCAAGCGATTGCAGCCGACC
>DAOTWO010000409.1:0-5562 GCA_034435855.1 Thermomicrobium sp.
GCTTGTGTCGGAAGGTGAAAGAGCACGCTAACCGGGTTCTCGGTCGGACGTAGGAAAGTCCACGGGAGCGTACCGTGATTTCTGTGCCAGAAGCGGTTGCAACCAGCTACTGTTGTTGGGACAAGGAACACAGACCATCACCGCTGCGGGCGCCCCATACCGTAGCACTCCAGAAGCCTGTGCATCGATATTGGCGGCGAATACCCGCTGCAGTGCCTGATCACGTTGGTTATCCTTGCCCCAAGCTGCATGGTGTCCGACGCTGTAGAAAGACGAGCACGACACGCGGTAGTGCGGGAAGGGTTGCTGCGATGGGCGACGCAGCGCATGAGGCTGATGGAGAGGGACGGCCAATTGAGCGAGCGCACACCGCCATTGTCGCAGAGGACGTCTCGCGCATCTTCGGTCCGCTGCGTGCGGTGGATCGAATCTCTCTCGTCATTCCGCGCGGCGTCGTCTATGGGGTGCTCGGTCCAAGCGGCTCGGGGAAGACAACGTTTCTTCGCATGGTCGTCGGTGCACTCCGGCCGAGCGAAGGACGCCTTTTTGTCTTTGGCCGGGAGATGCCAGATCGACGTGTGGCTGCACGAATCGGGTACATGCCGCAGGCGCCGGCACTCTATCCCGACCTCACCCTGCGTGAGAATCTCCGCTTCTTCGGTGCAGTCTATGCGGTCGGTCGCCGCGAACTCGAGCAACGCATCGAAGATCTGGCGACGCAGCTCGACTTGCTCGCCTGGCTCGACCACCAGCTCTACCGGTTTTCTACCGGTATGCTCCAGCGTGCTTCGTTGGCTGTCGCCCTCCTTCATGAGCCGGAACTGCTTGTGCTTGATGAGCCGACCGTCGGCCTTGATCCGCTTTTGCGACGAGCACTTTGGCAGCACTTCCGCGCCCTCGCCGCACGAGGGACGACACTCCTCATTTCGACACACATCATGGACGAAGCTGACCGTTGTGATCTGCTTGGTATCCTGCGCGATGGCCGTCTCTTGGCGAGCGACACACCAGCTGCGCTGCGTGCACTGACCGATCAGAGAACGCTCGAAGACGCTTTCCTTACCCTGGCTGGTCAACCTCTGCTTCCTGTGGAGCCGGCCCGATGAGTTGGCGTCGTGTGCTCGCTATCACCATCCGGATTGTGCGTCAGATCCGGCGTGACCGACGCACCCTGGCACTTATCTTCCTCGCGCCCATCGTGATCCTCTCCCTCCTTGGGTATGTCTACCGCGGCAGTGCTCGCACTATCACCCTCGCCCTCAGTGCCCCCGATACCCCGTTCGTCACTGCATTCGCTCAGGAACTCACCGCTCTCTCTATCCGGGTTGAGCGTGTCTCACCCGAACAGGCCATTGAGCGTGTCCGTGCCGGCCAGGCAGCTGGCGCCGTACTCATTGAACCGGCTACTTCCTCGCCAATGCGACTGGTACTGGACGGCTCACAGCCCGGTCGAGCACGTCAGGTCAGTATGATCGTCAGCCAGGCCGCGATGCGCACCGTGCTGCAACAGCTCCTTCCTCAAGGCACCGAGCCGTCACTGACGCTCGAGTACGTGACCGGTAGCCCACAGTTCGATGAGCTTGATACCTTTGCGCCGGTCTTCATCGGCTTCTTTGCGTTTTTCTTCGTGTTCCTCCTCACGTCGGTCTCCTTCCTGCGCGAGCGTTTGCAAGGAAGCATTGAACGCCTCATTGTCTCCCCATTGGACCGGGCCGAGATCGTCCTCGGGTACATGCTCGGTTTCGCCTTCTATGCCCTCATTCAATCTCTGCTTATGATACTCTTCACCGTCTCTGTGTTACGCATCAATACCGTCGGCTCACTCTGGTTGGTTATCCTTTTTACTGTTATCTTGACGGTTGGTGCGGTGAACCTTGGCATTTTCCTTTCCACCTTCGCCAGAACAGAGCTTCAGGTCGTTCAGTTTATCCCCCTCGTCATTTCGCTCCAAGGACTGCTGTCAGGCATCATCTGGCCAGTGGAGAGCTTGCCCCGGCCACTCCGGTGGGTCGCACAGTTTCTCCCGTTGACCTGGGCAAACGAGGCACTACGCGCCATCATGTTGCGTGGGCAAGGGCTCGAGGAGCTCGTCCCGCACCTTGTTGTGCTCGTCAGCTTTGCTGCGCTCATGCTTGTCCTTGCCATGACGACGCTCCGCCGGGAGGTTGCTTGACTTATGGGAGACCTTGGGCCACCCGTCCGCATAGCGCTCGGCTCCCAGCACCCAACCAAACGTGCCGCAGTCGAGCGTGTGGCCCCACACTTCTGGCCAAGTTGGGACCTGGTCTGTCTCGCTGTCCCCAGCGGCGTGCGGGCGCAACCGTTAAGCGACGAAGAGACAGTCGCGGGTGCGCTTGCCCGAGCTCGGGCCGCGCGAAGCAAGACCGAAGCGGATTTCGGAATCGGCTTAGAATCAGGGGTCACACCTGGCCCCCTTGGACGCTGGTACGTGGTGAGCTGGGCCGTCGTGATTGACCGAGAAGAGCGTCTCGGCATCGGCGGTGCCGAACGGTTTCCGCTCCCAGATCAGCTTGCCAAGCGCGTACTCGCGGGACTCGATCTGGCCACAGCGCTCACCGTCACCTTCGGAACAGCAAGCCGGAACAATGGCGCCGTGGCAGTGCTCACCCATGGTCGGCGAGACCGGGTCGAACTCTTCGCGATCGCTCTGCTGCATGCACTCTGCGATCTGGAGCGACAGCGCAGCGACTCGCTTCACGTTGCCCGCTCGAGCGCTGCACCCGGTGGCAAGTGACCGGCGAGTTCTCGCACCACCGCATCCACGTCACTCTCCGGTGGCAGCCGCAGGACGAGCCGGACCGTTTGCGTGACCGGCCGGGGAGCGATCGCCCGCGCGTCGTGCATTAGCACTGTGAGGTGTGAGATCAAGACGCCGAGCACGACGAGCGTGACGCCAAAAGCCGGGGCAGCATCGCTGAGTGCGCTGGTCAAGGAGAGGAGACCAAAAAGCCAGGAGACAAGCTGATACACGACATAGCCAGCTGTGCCGAGCAACGCCAGAACACTCAGTCCCAGCGTCCCATAGAGGTACACCCGCCGGCTGAGGCTCGTTCGTTCCGCTTCGGGTTGGCGCAGGGTGCGCAACGCGACTTCCCGCCAGAGCGCCAACCACGCAGCACCGCCAACCACACTCAGCGACACCGTGAAAGCCAGATCCTCACGCCAGTTACCGAGCGTCGTGCCTGTCGCTGCCGCGACCAGCGCTCTCAGCAAGAGTCCAACGAGCCCACCCGTCCCCAAGACGGCGAGCAGCAATCCTGCGAAGGTCGAGAGATAGACGAGCAGGCGTGTCACCCCCAGGGCCCAGTCGGGGCCGGCGCGTGGGTGCCTGGCAAGCACCGCTGCTTCGCGCTGCATGGTTACCCGGTGGTACCACCACACCAATACGAGTGGGATCGCCCAGGCCCACGGGCTCAAGAGCTGGCGGAGACGCTGAAGCGTCTCTTCATCGGGGACACCAAGCATCCAACGCAGGATGGCATTGAGAGAGGCCGCGAGCGCAACCAACAGACCCGCCAGGCCCGCAAAGACGGCCAAGCCAAGATAGGTCCAGCGGACGAGCGAGTGTCGCTCACGCTCCCCCGCGGAGAACGCATCGGCTACCAAGCGCAGTGCTTCGCCCCAGTGCAGTCCCCAGGCCACCAGACCACCGATCGCAAATGCCGTGAAGGTCGCTAGCGGAAAGCGGATTGTCCCAGTCACGACCACTGGCGTGAGGAGCACATCAAGCATTGTCTGCAAAAGGTTCGCTATCCCGACAACGAGCAGTGTCAGTCCAGTCGCTGCTGCACCATAGCCGTAGAGTCGCGGAAGCCAGTCGGCCGCCCCTTCCAGCGACACCATTCGGCGCTCCGCGCGCGCCAGCCTGGCGTGCCCGAGCCAGAGGGCTCCAGTCACCAGAAGCAGCGCAAGCTCTTCGAGGGCACGAGGAACGCTAACCTCCATCGAATCTGCCACACCGAGCAGGCTGAGGAGCGTCAGTCGCAGGAGCTCCACTGCACTGCTCAACCAAAAACCGAAGGTCACCAGGAGCACCAGCGTGAGGAACAGTGAACGAAGAGCCGAGCGACGCTCGGTCGGGTCAGCAGTGATCTCACGCAGGAGCAGCCACCAGTGCACGGCCCAAATTGGGAAAGCAACAACGAGCAACGCAACACTCACGCTCAATTGGCGACGAAACGCCTCTGGATCACCAGCCGTGGCCGGCTGCGCAAGAAACTCCCAAAGAGCGAAAAACAGCGCCCGCAGGAGGCGCACCGTACCAGTCGCCCAGACGGCGAGCGCGATTCCCACAACGAGGTAGAGGTAAAGACGCCTCGCGATCGCCACGATATCGCTCCTCTCGCGGACCACGACCAGCTAGAAATAGAACGCAAGTTCATCAACTTTCCAGGCTCCGTCCTCGCGGACCAGGGTCAAGGTGCGCTGGTACGTGAACGTCCCACCACCAAGGATCGGCAATGGGAAACCAGGCTGGATGTCAGTCGCGGTACGCTCGATCGTGAGGATGACGGTCGCCCGGCCATTGCGAGCCTCAACTCGGTCAATCCGTACCCGCGCATTCCGCAATGACTCGCTTGCCCCCCGAAGCTCAGCCTCAAAATCGTAGTAGATCTCCAACTGCTCCCGCCGTTCGAGCTCCTGCTGTGCACGCTTCGAGAGAGCCGCCCGGACACGCTCAGGATCTCCGGCCCGCAGTGCCTCGATGTAGCTGACCACCGCGGCCTCGGGCGAGCCCGGAGGATACTGCGGCGGCCCACGCCGCTCCACGAGCAAAACGACGACTGCCGTCACAACGACAAGCGCAGCGAGAACGGCACCGACCAAGATAATGAACCGTGTCGGCTGCTGCACCCCGTGCCTCGATTCTGAATGCGCGTGCGCACCTGATCGAACCGCTGATCGATTAGACCAGTGTACCGGGCAGAGTTCGTCAGAGCAAGCTCACACGTTACGCGATTCCTGTTCGTCACGGGCCTCGTAGACAACGCGGACGAGCCGCACGCGGTGCCCCTCCATCGAACGCACCTCGAGGTGGAGCGGGCCAAGTTGAACCGTATCCCCAACCGCAGGGAAGCGTCCTAAGCACTCGGTGATGACCCCTCCCACCGATTCGGCCTCGAACTCCGCACCGAGCTCCTCTTCGTCCAGTTCCAACCGATCCAGAAGCTCATCCAGCGACACTCTCCCGTCTACCTCGAGTACGCCCGGCGCAATCTCACGGAGCGGCTCGTAGTCCGGGTCGAACTCGTCCGCGATCTCGCCGACGATCCGCTCAAGCAGATCTTCCAGCGTCACCAGTCCTGCCACACCCCCGAACTCGTCGACGACGATTGCGATCTTGGTTCGTCGCAGCCGCAACAGCCGTAACGCCTGACGCGCCGGCGTGTGTTCAGGGACGAAGACTGCGGGGCGCGCGAAGCGATGGCACGGAAGCGTCCTCGCTTCTGGTTGCTGCCAGACGAACCGGAAGACATCCTTGACATACAGAATGCCGCGGATATCGTCCGGTGAGTCTCCCACCACAGGAAGGCGCGAGAG
>DAOTWO010000410.1:0-3949 GCA_034435855.1 Thermomicrobium sp.
CGCTCAATCGCCGTCACCGCACCACCAAGCGCTTCAATCGCCTCAATGAGCTCCCAGGCCCGCCGCTCCACCTCGTCCGTCAAGGCCTCAACAAAATAGGAGCCACCCAACGGATCCGCCGTGTCCGCCACCCCCGTCTCCTCTGCCAGGATCTGCTGTGTCCGCAGTGCGATCGTCGCCGACTCTTCAGTCGGCAAGCCAAGTGCTTCGTCGTACGCATTCGTGTGCAGGCTCTGTGTTCCGCCCAGGACGGCGGCCAGCGCCTGGTAGGCAACACGGACGATGTTGTTCAGCGGCTGCTGGGCCGTGAGCGTGCAGCCGCAGGTCTGCGTGTGGAAGCGCAGCATCCAGGAGCGGGGGTTCTGGGCACCGAACCACTCCCGCATGATCTTGGCCCACATCCGCCGGGCTGCCCGGAACTTGGCAACCTCCTCAAAAAAGTTGTTGTGGGCACCGAAGAAGAAGCTGAGCCGCGGTGCAAACTCGTCGACTGCGAGCCCTGCCTCGATCGCCGCTCGGACATACGCGATCGCATTGGCAAGGGTGAAGGCCACTTCCTGGACGGCAGTCGCTCCAGCTTCACGGATGTGGTAACCACTGATGGAGATCGTATTCCAGTTCGGGAGATGCTCCTTACAGTAAGCGAATGTATCGACCACGAGTCGCATGGACGGACGCGGTGGGAAAATATAGGTGCCGCGTGCTGCATATTCCTTCAAAATGTCGTTCTGGATCGTTCCCCGCAGCTTTTTGGGATCGACCCCCTGCTCCTCAGCGACGATCTGATACATGAGCAAGAGAATGGCCGCTGGGGCGTTGATGGTCATCGACGTGGTCACCGCCCCCAGGTCGATCCCCTCAAACAGTCGGCGCATGTCATCGAGCGTCGAGATCGCCACACCCACGCGTCCGACCTCTGGCCGCGCCTGCGGGTGGTCTGAATCGTAGCCAAGCTGCGTTGGCAGGTCGAAGGCAACGCTGAGGCCCGTCTGACCGCGCTCCAAGAGGAGGCGGAAGCGACGGTTCGTCTCCTCGGCTGAGCCGTAGCCGGCATACTGACGGATCGTCCACTTCTTCCCACGGTACATCGTCGGGTGGATGCCCCGCGTGTAGGGATACTCTCCGGGATCTGGCTCAGGAGGTCGTCCAGTCTCGCGATAGACCGGAGCGATCTCAATTCCTGAGTCGGTCACCACGCGGCGGACATCTGCGGTCGTCATCCCCGGCCCCCTCAATGGAACCTCATGCGAGCTCGTCTCGTGTTTTTCTCCTGACGCTCCTCGGCGCATCCCCGCCGGACGCAGGCGCAATGACCTCCTTACTCTACACGATTGCCATCTCGTGCTACGCCGTCACGGCCGAAGAGGCAGAAACGGCGGTCCTTTCCTGCGCCAAGAGGAAACGACGGAAGCCGTCATGCTTTGTGCTCCTCAAGACACCGCACATCCTCGCAAGGCAGCCTTCGTGTCAAGAGATCATTGCTCACTCTGGAACAGCGACAGGTCTTTGACAGCACAGCGGTTGAAGCAGAGGTAGTGTCGCCCGCACTCTTGCCCCCGGCCAGTAACTCCTCTTTGGCTGCTCCTCACGGCACACGGCCAACGAGGCAGGAGGAGCAGCCGTCTGCACGCCACCGGACGAGCTCGCCGCGGCATGTTAGGCTTGAGCAAGACGAGGTCGCTGCGGCAGTGAGACTGGGGAGGGAGGGACTGTATGGCCGGGCCGGTCGTCGTTCCAGTCTTGCCCACGTATCTCGACCCCGAACGAGTGACACATTGTGCCATTCCCTATGGCCGGGCAATCGCTCAGCGCCTGGGGAGCGAGCTCGTCCTCCTCTCGGTCGTCGAGATCACCGAGTCACTTCGCTCGTACTTGGAAGCGGAGGGCGAGCAGGTCGAGCGGCTCATTCAGCGCTGGCTCGAGCAGCGCCGGGAAGCGATCGACCGTCTCGCTGCGGTTGTGGACGGTGTACGGACGCGTGTCGAGGTTGTCCTTGGGGAACCCGCGAAAGAGATTGTCGCCTTTGCCAACCAGCATCAGGCTGCCGTCATCGTCATGAGCAGCCACGGCCGGCTCGGTGTCGCCCGACTGCTGGTTGGGAGTGTGACGTTCAGCGTGATGCAGCGTGCACAGCAACCAGCACTTGTCGTCCGTGCCCGGGTTCCCGTACCGGCCCCCAATGCACCGGTGAGCTTTTCACCAGTCCTGGTCCCACTTGATGGTTCATCGCTCGCCGAAGAGGCGATTGACACTGCTCTGGCAGTCCTGGGTCAAGGCCGTGAACCGCTGGAACTTCATCTCTTCCACGTCTTGACCAATGACGAGGAGCCAGCTCGTTGGGAGGACTACCTTCAGCGCGTCGCACAGCGTCTGCAGGACCGTGGTTATTCCGCTACCTGGCGCCTAGGACACGGGCCAGTGGCCGAGACGATCGCGCAAGAAGCCGTCCAACGACGCGCCGGTCTCATCGCGATGGGCACGCACGGTCGGAGTGGCGTGCGGCGCGTCCTCCTTGGGTCGACAGCCGAGCACGTCCTCCACGCGACGACCGTTCCGCTGCTCCTGCATCGTCCGCGCGCTGTCCGCCGGGCGCTGGAAGAACAGCACGCTGTTGCCGAACCGCTCCACGCACGCGACATTATGACTCCTCATCCGATCACAGTCCGGCCTGACACAACGCTCGAGCAGGTCGCAAAGCTCATGCTGGACCATCAGATCGGTGCTGTTCCGGTCGTTGACTCAGAGGGGCGTCTCCTCGGGTTGATTCGCGAAGAGGACTTCCTGGCACGGGAACGCCCGATCCCCTTCTCGGCATTCCGGGCGCCGCAACTCTTCGGACGGTGGGTCACTCCGGAGCGGCTCGAGGAGATCTATGCAGAGGCACGCTCGTTGCAGGCTGGTGAGGTCGCCCACCCGCCAGAGGTGACGGTGACCGAGGAGACGCCCCTCAGCGAGCTCGCTGAACGCATGGTCGCGGCCAATGTCCGCCACGTGCCAGTGCTTCGCGATGGGAAGCTCGTCGGCATCGTCACGCGGCACGATGTCCTCAAAGCGGTCGCCCACGGCTTTACCCCCCGCGGCGGTACTGGAGCACCAAGCAACCAACGTCTTCCTGCGACGGACTGACCGGGCTGAGCGCGAATGTCTGACATCGCTGCAGAGCCCAGAGACTCGACTGCGGACAAAGCCTCAAGGAAGAGGAGAGCCTCGATGACGCATCCGCTGCATGGCAGTACGCCTTCGGTGGGTACAGAGACCCAAGCATGGCATGCCTTGCCAGCGGAGCGAGTCCTTGAGCTTCTCGGCAGCACGGAGGATGGACTCTCAGCCAGTGAGGCGAAGCGCCGGCTGAGTACGTACGGCCCGAACGAGCTTGAAACCGCTCCGCCACCAAATCCACTCCTGATTTTCCTCCGTGAGTTCCGGAGTCCCTTGATTTCTGTGCTCCTGATCGCCGCACTGGTCACTGCGGCACTTCGAGAGTGGGTCGATACCGCCGCAATCATGGCTGTCCTGCTTATCAATGCAGCCATTGGAACCTTTCACGAACTCCGCGCTGAACGCGCTATTCGTTCGCTCATGCAATTCCTTAGTCCACGAGCGCGGGTGATCCGCGACGGTGAGGAGCAGCATATCCCCGCGCGTGAGCTCGTCCCCGGCGACATCGTGCTCCTGGAGTCCGGAATTCGCGTTCCGGCCGACCTACGGTTGCTCGCGACGACGGCCTTGATGGTCGACGAGTCAGTCTTTACTGGGGAATCCGTCCCCGTTGTCAAGCAGATCGAGCCGGTGCCGCCCGACACGCCACTCGCCGATCGTCGTTCCATGGCCTACCTCGGGACGATCATCACCAGTGGTCGGGGAATCGGTGTCGTTGTCGCCACCGGTCCTGCGACCGAACTCGGCAAGATTGCCCAGTTAGCGCGAGGTGAGGCGCAGCCGGAGACAC
>DAOTWO010000411.1:0-8494 GCA_034435855.1 Thermomicrobium sp.
TGGTGTCGGCTAGGCATACCAGGACGCTGAGGTACCCACACACGCGTCTCGGTAGCGGATGATTCTGTCCAGCCCATCCTGCAGGCTACCCATCCTGAAGGACGAACGGTCGTGCTGCAGTGTGCTCCTCTGGAGATGCTCGGGTACCGTGAACACTGTTGAGGACGGGGTGGCCCTTGTGGGCCCCGAGGGGGACCTACCCTGCCAGTACCGTGAACGCTCTTGAGGACGGGGTGGGCAACCTCTCCGGTAGGGAGCTCGAGGACGGGTAGAGAAAGTGGCTGGGCTGTGCGCTCCTGAGGAGCCTGAGGACCGGTGGTGGCGCCGGTGCAGAGGCGAACGAGCACCGCGTGCCCGAGCGCGAAGTCTGCTGCTTCTTCGCTGGAAGAGTGCCAGGACGCGGACTCCCATGGGGGCGCGGGTGCTTCTCGCGTTACGCTTTCACGCGCCGCTTCTCCGGATCGACAAAGGGAATCGGGACAACCCGGGCGGCACGCCAGCCCTCAGCCGTCAGTACCTCAAGCGCACTGCCCGGTTGTGCGTGTGACGAGGGAACGCGCGCGAACCCAATAACCTGGCTGACCTGGGGAGACCAGCAGGCTGATGTGACGCGACCAAGCGGGTCGCTGTCGCCCGGCCGGCGGACTGGGAGCGGCTCGAGCAGCAGACCGTCACGCACATCGGTCGGTGGATCGCCAGTGAGGATGAAACCGACCACCTTGCACGACGGTCCTTCGCTCGCGATCTCTATCAGTGCCTCGCGTCCGACGAACCGCGGCTTCCGGAGATTGACCATCCACTCGTAGCCGGTCAGCTCGTAGGGATTTGTCTCCAGCGTCATATCGATGCCGTAGGAGAAGATGCCGGCCTCAATGCGGCGGATGTGGCTCGGCGCTGCGACACGGAGGCCAAGGGGTCTTCCCACAGTCACAACGTGCTCCCAGAACCGTGGCCCGGAGCGGCTTCCATTGAGCGGCATCAACTCGTAGCCGAGTTCACCGGAGAAGCCGGTTCGTGTGACCACAACCTCGAACTCGCCAATTTGCGCGCGGGCGACGTGATAATACGGGAGCTCCGCGAGGGATGGGCCGGCAAGCGCTGCGTTGACCTCGCGGGCGCGTGGCCCACGGATCTGCAGCGGGGCGGTGTCTACTGGCCGAATAGTGACATCGAGTTGTGTCGCTGCCGCGAGGGCGCGAAGCCAGAGCAGGAGGTCGCTGTCTGAGGGCATGAGCCAGAACATGTCCTCGGCGAGGCGAACAACGACCGGATCATTGACGATGCCTCCATCCTGATCGGTGACGAAGACATAGCGGCATTCACCGACCGAACACCGGTTCAGATCGCGGGTCGTTGCCCAATTGAGGAGTGCGAGCGCGTCGCGCCCCCTGGCCTCGATCGGGATTTCGGTGCCAATATCCCAGAGGACGACGCCGTGGACGAGTGCCCAGTACTCGTCGAGCGGGTCAGTATAGAGGGCAGGCAAGAGGCGACGATGGAAGACCGTGTAGGCACGGGGCTGGAAGCGGGAAGACGCGGGGAAATAGAGCGAGGTTCCGGTCCGGAGAGAACGTAACACTGGGAAGGTGGGAAGTTGCTTGACCATGTGACGTTTCCTTTCCGCTGTTCAACGTCACGGGATGATCGAACACGAGCAATTGTGGCGGAAGATCAGGGTGCTGATTTCCGGATGACACCGCGTATAAGGGGAGGCGCGAATCCTGGCCGGAAATTGAAGAGGAGCGATCGTGGTCTCCAGCACGGTTCCAACGTCTCGCTGTCGAGTCCTTGAGGGTTGATGATTGCACTGTGCTGTGGTAGTCATAGAGGCCGCGAACGGTGGTTGGTCTTGTGGTGGGTGATGATGCCGCACGTTGTCGATCAGAACCGAAGTGTTGAAGGCCGGGCTTCCACCCGTGTGGCGCCATGCCCAACCATAAATGATCTCTTCGCCTTGTGGCCTCGGATCTGTGAGTGTTCCAGTTGAACAGTGAAGGCGAGTTCGCACGAGCGTCGTAGGTCGAGCCTCGTGGCGAGGTCAGCTGGCGCACCGCGGAGCGAAGGATTGCGGTGTCCCGTCTTTCATGGCAGGGCTTGCAGGGGTGAACGATCACTCATAGGATGATGGTGAGACTTTTCTCGTGCAGAACACTCTGGATGTTTGGGAAGGATCACGAGGGTCTTCGGAGGAGGGGCAGGGAGATGACGGCGGTGACCAATCAGGACCGACGGTATGTCGCGTTCGTGATCGGTGCCTCGACGGTTGGTTCGGCGATCGAGTGGTACGACTTTTATATCTTTGGAAGCCTGGCGGCCATCCTGGCGACACATTTCTTTGCTCAAGATCACCCGGTCGCAGCACTCCTCAATACAATCGCGATCTTCACAATCGGGTTCCTCTTCCGTCCACTTGGGGCGATTGTGTTCGGCTGGTATGGGGACAAGATCGGACGAAAGCGGGTGTTCATCCTCACGTTGCTCGGGATGGGATTAGGCACGGCACTGATCGGTGTGATACCGAGCTATGCGACCATTGGGGTGCTGGCACCAATTCTGGTCTTTCTCCTGCGAGTGATCCAGGGGCTCAGTGTCGGTGGAGAGTGGGGCGGCGCGCTGACCTACGTAGCGGAGCATGCGCCGGACGGCAAGCGCGGCTTTTATACTGGTCTTTTGAGTCCGGCGGCGATCTACGGACTGCTCATCTCCTTCATCGTCGTGCTGAGCGTGCGGACGGCCCTTGGTGAGGAGACGTTCCGGGCCTGGGGGTGGCGGATTCCCTTCCTGTTGTCACTCGTGCTGGTGCTGATCTCACTCTATGTGCGGCTGCGTTTGCAGGAAACCCCGATGTTTGCGGAACTCAAGGTCCGTCGGGCAGTGGTGAAGAACCCGCTCAAAGTGACCTTCACCGGTGAGAACTTGCGGCGAGTGCTCAACGCCGCAGCAGTATCCTTTGGGCAAGCAGTTGCCTGGTACACGGCGATCTTTTGGGCACTCTTCTTCCTGCAGACGGCACAGAAGCTTGACTTGATTACCACCTACAAAATTCTACTCCCCGGATTGATCCTCGCGCCGGTGCTGCACGTCTTCATGGGTTGGCTGTCCGATTCAATCGGCCGCAAGCCGATCGTGCTGACCGGCTTTGCCCTGGCAATCGTGGGGTTCTACCCGCTCTATACCCTGCTCGGGCGGTTTGCTCAGAAGGACAACCTGCAGTACTGGCCGGCGGCTCTCACGGTGATTGTGATGATGCTGATCCCCGCGATGGTCTGGGGACCGCTTCCGGCGCTGCTTGCGGAATACTTCCCGACGCAGGTGCGCTACACCTCGCTTGGTGTGGTGCAGAACGCGGCGAACGGGTGGGGCGGCGGCCTGGTGCCGTACGTGACGACCTGGATTCAGACCGCGACAGGGAACTTGATGTGGGCACTCGTTTACCCGATCGCCTTGCCACTGCTCGGGTTGATCGTTGGACTGCTCTTCTTGCCCGAGACGGCACGCCACCGGCTGTGGGAGCAGCCAGGACCGGCAATGGCAGCCGGGGACGGAGAATAAGTCAGGATACTCGCGCGGTATCATCCGGTGAGGAGCATAGACACCTCCTCACCGGTGTTGCCTCTTCAGTCCCAGCTAGAAAGGGGGAAAGGCATGCAGATTGAGACCAAGCCCCTCTTCCAGCAACTCTGGTCACGGCCACAGTGGGAAGGATTGCCACCGTACCGGTCGCTCCTCACACCGCTCATGCTGCTGGAGCGGACGCTGCACGTCTTTCCAGAAAAGGTGGGGGTGGTGGACGGTGATCGGCGGTTGACGTATCGAGAGTTCGGGGCGCGGGTGTATCGCCTGGCGAGTGCACTGCGCGGCCGCGGGCTCGAGGTTGGTGATCGGGTGGCGGTGCTGTGCCGCAATAGCCTCGAGGCGCTGGAGGCGCACTTTGCTGTGCCACAGATGGGCGGTATTCTGGTGCCGATCAACGTCCGGCTCACCAGCGAGGAGATCCGCTACATCCTCGATCACTCCGGTGCCCGGGCGCTCATTCTGGATGGCGCGCTGAGCGGGCTGGTCGAGCCGATCCGGGAGGCGTTGCCAGAACTCCGCCTCATCATTTGGACCGACATCGACAGTCGGCATGGTGAGGGAGCGCCGGAGCAGCCCGCGTTTGCCGATGTGACCTACGAGGACCTACTGCGCGAAGGCTCACCGGAGCCATCAGTGTATCCGCTGCAGGATGAAGAAGAAGTCCTCAGTATCAACTACACGAGCGGTACAACGGGCCGACCGAAGGGTGTTATGGTCACCCATCGGGGAGCCTATCTCAACGCGTTGGGGGAGATCATCGAAGCGCGCCTGGTGCCGGAGAGCGCCTATCTGTGGACGCTCCCGATGTTCCACTGCAACGGCTGGTACTTCCCCTACGCCGTGACAGGGATCGGGGCGACGCATGTGGTGATCCCGAAGGTAGAGCCGGCACGGATTTTCCAGCTGATCGAGTCGGAAGGGGTGACGCACTTCTGCGGGGCACCGACCGTGCTCATCATGCTCCTCCAAGGACGACCGAGCCCGGACTACCGGTTCCCACGCCCGCTCACGGTGTTGACGGCGGCGGCACCGCCGGCACCGGCGACGATCGCACAGATGGAGGCAATGGGAGCACAGATCGTCCATGTGTACGGGCTGACCGAGACCTATGGCCCACATACCGTCTGTGAGTGGCACAGCGAGTGGGACGAGTTCCCGCTCGAGGAGCGGGCACGGTTGAAGGCGCGCCAGGGCGTGGGGTACATCCACGCGCCGGAACTCCGCGTGGTCGACGAGGAGATGCGTGATGTGCCGGCCGATGGTCAGACGCTTGGCGAGGTCGTGATGCGCGGGAACAACGTGATGAAGGGCTACTACCGTGACGAGGCAGCGACCGCCAAGGCGTTTGCGGGGGGCTGGTTCCATTCAGGAGACCTAGCCGTTGTGCATCCAGACGGGTACATCGAGCTACGTGACCGGAAGAAGGACATCATCATCAGTGGTGGGGAGAACATCTCGACCATTGAGGTGGAACGTGCGTTGTATCAGCACCCGGCGGTGCTTGAGTGCGCCGTTATTGGCATCCCGGATGAGAAGTGGGGTGAGGTACCCAAGGCATTCGTGGTGCTGAAGCCGGGCATGCAGGCGACGCCGGAGGAACTGATCGCCTTCTGTCGGGAGCGCCTGGCACACTTTAAGTGCCCGAAGCGGGTCGAGCTGGTGGACAGCCTGCCCAAGACCTCAACGGGCAAGATCCAGAAATTTGTCCTGCGCGAGCGGGAGTGGGCCGGATACGAGAAGCGGATCCACTAAGCAGGGGAGGATGTCACCTTGATGAACGAGCACGACCGGTACCGGGAGTACCATCTCGAGACGCTGGCAGTACACGCAGGACAGGCGCCCGACCCGGCGACGGGAGCGCGGGCGGTGCCGATCTACCAGACGACCTCCTTTGTCTTCCACGATGCTGATCACGCATCCCAACTCTTCAACCTCGATGAACCGGGACACATTTACACACGGATCAGTAATCCGACGGTTGAAGTGTTCGAGAAGCGCGTGGCCTATCTGGAAGGGGGTGTTGCGGCGGTCGCCACAGCGAGCGGGCAGGCGGCGACGACGCTCGCCATTCTGAACATCGCACGCGCCGGAGATGAGGTGGTTGCGAGCAGTAGTTTGTACGGTGGAACCGTAGCACTGTTCGCCAACACGCTCTCCGACCTCGGAATCACGGTGCGATTCGTCGATCCGACGAATCCGGAAAACTTCCGCCGAGCGATCACGGAGCGGACGAAGTGTATTTACGCCGAGACGATTGGGAATCCTCGTCTGGACGTGCTTGACATTGAGGCGGTGGCCCAGATCGCGCACGAGCACGGGATCCCGTTGATCGTGGATAACACGTTTGCGACGCCGTATCTCTGCCGGCCAATCGAGTGGGGCGCCGATATCGTCGTGCACTCAGTGACGAAGTGGATCGGCGGGCACGGCGTGGCCATCGGCGGGATCGTCGTTGACTCGGGTCGCTTTGACTGGGGAAATGGGAAGTTCCCGCGGCTCGTCGATCCAGATCCGGGCTATCATGGGATCTCGTACTGGAAGGACTTCGGAAGCCTGGCGTACGTGACCAAGCTGCGGGCACACATGATGCGAGATGTCGGTGCCTGCATGAGCCCGTTCAACGCCTTCCTCCTCTTGCTGGGGTTGGAAACGCTGCACGTGCGGATGGAGCGGCACTGCGAGAATGCCCTGGAGCTCGCGCGCTGGCTGGCCGAGCATCCGGCAGTGGCCTGGGTGGCGTATCCGGGTTTGCCTGACCACCCGTCGCACCACCTGGCGCGGAAGTACCTGCGGCCTGGGCGCTACGGGGCCGTCGTGGTCTTCGGCGTCAAGGGTGGGATGGAAGCCGGAATCAAGGTGATCGACTCGGTGGCTCTCTGGTCGCACCTGGCAAACGTTGGCGATGCGAAGTCGCTGATTATCCATCCGGCCAGTACGACGCACCGGCAGTTGACGCCAGAACAGCGTGTTGCGGCGGGGGTAGGAGACGATCTGATCCGGCTCGCGGTGGGCCTCGAGCATATCGACGATCTCAAGGCCGATCTCGATCGGGCGTTGCGGGTGGCGACTGGCCAGAGCGCTGTGGTGCCTACTGTCGGTGACGGCCGCAGGGTGAGTGAGACGGCACGCCCAGTCCTGAATGATGAGCAGGTCATCCGGTCGGTCTGCACACAGGCGTTCGTCGAGGAGAATGGCACACGGCGGCCGCTGGTGCTCGCAATCGTGGGGCTTTCCGATGATCCAGCACGGCCGAGTTATCGCGTCGCGCAAAAGCTAAAGCGGCTCGGCTATCGCATCGTTCCCGTCAACCCGCTGGTCCGTGAGGTCCTGGGTGAACGAGCCTATGGGAGCCTGGCGGAACTCCCGATGCGAGCGGATGTGGTGGTGGTCTTCCGCGCCAGTGAGCATGCGCCGGGTATCGCTCGCGAGGCGGTTGCACATGGCGCGCGCGTCTTGTGGCTGCAGGAAGGCGTGGTGAGTCCGGAGGCGGCGCGGATCGCAACCGAGGCCGGGCTGGCAGTGGTAATGAACCGCTGCATCTACAAGGAGGCCCAACGCTGGCGTGGACACGCGAAGACATTCCGTCCGGATGACGTTGACCGTGCGTTGGTTGGTGCGACGTCGGATGGACAGCGCAGCGAGCCGGCGGACGACTGAGCGCAGCTGATCGGTCGCGTGACAGCGGAAGGAGGCGACCAATGACCGCGATAGAGCTCGGAACCTATCGGCATGTTCTGTCCGAGGTGCGGGATGGCATCGCGGTCGTGACGATGAACCGGCCGGAGAAACGGAATGCCCTCTCGGTCGAGCATATGGAGGAGCTGACAGAAGCCTTCCGGCGGATTGGTGAGGAGCGCGACATCGCAGTGGCAATCCTCCGCGGTGCCGGGCCGGTCTTTTGCGCTGGACATGACCTGAATGAGCTGGCGACGTGCGATGCCCGCACGGCGCGCCACATCTTCCAGACGTGTACGACATTGATGGAGACAATCCGGTCGATTCCGCAGCCGGTGATTGCCCAGGTGCACGGAGTGGCAACGGCGGCCGGCTTCCAGCTGGCGGCCACCTGTGACCTGATTGTCGCAGCGGCTGGCACACGCTTTCAGACTCCGGGTGTCAAGATCGGGCTCTTCTGCTCAACCCCCATGGTCGCGGTGAGTCGCGTGCTGCCGCCCAAGAAGACCTTGGAGCTTCTCCTGACGGGCGAACCGATCACTGCCGAAGAAGCGGCCCAGCTGGGGATGGTAAACCGGGTCGTACCACTGGAGGAGCTGGAGAAGGCGACCTGGGAATTGGCGGAGAAGATCCGGTCGGCAAGTCGCTATGTAGTGGGGATTGGCAAGCAGGCGTTCTACCGGCAGCTGGAACTCCCGGAGCACCTGGCCTACGCTTACGCGATGGAAGTGATGACGCTGAACGCGCTGGCGAAGGATGCGCGGGAAGGGATCTGCGCCTTCCTGGAGAAGCGCCAGCCGGAGTGGCGCAACGCGTGAAAGCGTGCCGTCGTGCCAGGGGAAAGCTGCCAAGGCGACAAGACACGCTGAGCTGCCACAAGATCCGCCTCTTCACTCCAGGCGACCACACAGGGTCGCCTGGAGCGTCCTTTTCCAAGAAACACACCGGTGGCCGGGGCGGTAGCAGAGGCTTGTCAAGAGACCGTCGGAGGCGCCCTGTGTCGGAGCTGGCGAGTGCGCCGGGTAACCCTTGAGGAATGCTGGAATGGCGTGCCGCTGGTGTTCGATGCCCCATCCCTCGATACAGGGAAGCTGTCGCACGTTGTGCTGGACGACAGCGCAGGTGTGATGCTGTACCTCTCTTCGGTGGCAGAGTGGGTACCAGCTGGAGGAGCCAGGTCTGCCATGCCTCCTGTGCGGCACGACGTGATGTGTCATGCGCTTCGTGTGTTTCGTGCCTTTCG
>DAOTWO010000412.1:0-2181 GCA_034435855.1 Thermomicrobium sp.
CAACGGTCGAAAAGAGGGTGCTGCCGAGCATCGTGAGGCTTAACAACATCAACGCAACGAGCAGGATAAGGCCGTAGGCCTGGAGGATGTTTGGTGGCTGGTAGTCACCAATGAAGTGCGCTGACGTGGTGACAATTGCGACCATGACACCGATGTATACTGCCAGCATCCCGGCATAGCCAAGCCACTTGCCGAGCACAATTTCCCAGCGGCGGATCGGCTTCGGGACAATCGCATGGAGTGTACCTTGTTCGATCTCGCTCGCAATCGTGCCAACCGCGGCGAAGATGGTCATGACACCGGCGAGAAAGTTGACGGTCCAGAGTCCGAGGAGCACCATCGCGCTGGCGAAGACTTCATAGGGAAGTATGGTGGTTGCACCTTGTGCCTGTCGGCGGGCTTCCATCGCACGCCAGTCTTGCACAAAGAGGTGGAAGCCCCAAACGTAGAGCGCCGCGAAGATGAGGCTCAAGAGGACGACACCAAGGACAAGCTTCTTTCGCAGTCCCTCCCGGAATGTCAGCTGCGCGATGACGAGGGCTTTCATCGTGGCTCCGACCGTTCCTCGTTCACGAGTTGGACGAAGAGATCCTCAAGTGAGCGACGCTCTGGTATGACCCCATAGACCGGAACGCCAGCACGGACTAGGAGATCGACTGCCTGGGCAACTGCTGCCTCGTCGGCGGCGCGGGCGACGAGCACAGGACGTTCACCGTGCTGCACGGCATCGATTTGGATCACGCGCTCCAGCGCAGCGAGTGTGCCATCTGGTAGAGCACCAAGTCGGAACTCGACGACCAGTTCGCCGGCTAGAAGCGAGGACATCGGCCCGAGGGCGATGACACGACCGCGGTTGACAATTGCAATCCGGTCGCAGATGGCCTCTACCTCGCTCAAAAGGTGCGAATTCAGGAAAACGGTCACACCGTCAGCCCGCAGGCGGCGAATCAGGTCACGCACATCGCGGCGCCCAAGTGGGTCGAGTGCCGATGTTGGCTCGTCCAGGATGACCAGCCGGGGTGAGCCGAGCAGCGCTTGGGCAATTCCGATGCGTTGCTGCATCCCTTTGGAGTAGGTGCGTACCCGACGGCGCGCTGCCTCAGCTAGTCCAACGAGTTCCAACACTTCAGGAATGCGGCGTCGGCGCTCAGCGCGACTCAGTCCGTAAAGCTGGCCGTGGAGATCAAGGAGCTCCTCTCCGGTCAGCCAATCATGGAAACGGAAGAGTTCCGGTAAGTAACCGATCTGCCGACGGGCATGGTGATCACCGAGTGGTCGCCCGAGTACCAGGCCGCTGCCGGCAGTGGGCCGGATCAGCCCGACCAACATCTTGACGGCGGTTGTCTTGCCTGCGCCGTTCGGACCGAGGAACCCAAAGACTTCACCATACCCGACGGTGAGCGAGAGGTCTGCGACGGCCACACGGTCACCAAAAACTTTCCGTAGACCATTCGTCTCGATTGCCCAGTCGCCGTGTTGTGGAACGGTGTTGTTGCTCACGGCTTTGCTTCCCGTGCTACAGCCATGCGGGGCGAGCAGCAGTCACTGCTCGCCCCGTCTCCCTCGAGCGATCGTTGGCTTAGCGGAGTGAGCGTGCCACTGTGACTGCCTCATTCGCACTCACATGCCCCCCAACAACATGAAGGATGCCACGTTCTTGCCAGAGGACCGCTACTCCATCCGGTGATTCGATCAGGAGCCCAGTTGAGCCGCGCAGCGAGATTGACCGCGAGGTTGCGTCCTCAGGGAGAGGGATAATGAGAGTCTGTCGCCAGTCGCGCACGGAGCGGATCTGGGCGACGACGTCAGGCGGAAGTCCGGGTAGCATCAACAGGTCTTCGCGAAGGAGCTCCGGGTCAATTTCGGCTGGAAGTTCAAGTACCGGGCTTTCGAGTTCCGCCACAACAAGTGCATGCTCGTCGCTGGTCTGCCACACCTGGGCAGCACTTGCGGGAATATCAACGGCAACGGTGACGGTTGGTGTCACAGAGGGATCGGGGAGGCTCGCAAAGCGGATCCCAAGCGCACCGAGCGCCTGTTGGACACGCGCCACGTCGATGGTTGCCTCCGTACGGCGCGGATCACCTATGAAATAGCGCGGCTGAATCTCGGAGAACGGGGATGGGAGCTCGCTTGGCACAAGTGGTGTCCGACCGAGATGTGCGGCTGCTTCCTCAAGAG
>DAOTWO010000413.1:0-1680 GCA_034435855.1 Thermomicrobium sp.
GCCAGAGGCATGACGGCGACGAAATCTGTGTTCTCCTGACGCTCCCCCAGGGTCATCGCTATGCTCGCCGCCGTGCCTTCGCCTGACACTTCACTTTTGCGCCGACGCACCTCCACCCCAAGGTCACCACGAAAGCCGATCCGCTTGTGCGTTCCGTCACAGAACGGCTTCTTGGATGAGCCACCACAGCGACACAGCCAGAGTTCTTCACCTTCATAGGGAATCTCGTTTCCCTCGTGGTCAACCAGAATAACTCGGCCTTGGACGTAGTACGGGCCATTCTGCCGAACCGTGATCCGAACCTCGCTCACTGTCTCTCCTCCAGTTCTCTGCAACGTCATCCGCCAGCCTGATAGCAACTATAGCGTTGCGGAAGTGCCCAGGCACATGATGAGCGCCAAAGATGCTCCGGACACCGCTCTCATTCTGCGAGGCAACCGCTGCATCATGCCAGGATCTCCTGCATTCCCTGCCACGAGGAACTCATCCAATGTTCCCTCTCCTGCCGGGTAGGCAAGCACAGCGGCTCAGTCGAGCTGCGTTTCCTATGGCCCAAGGATGCCAGGTTGCCACGCAGCTGCAACAGGAGACAGCCCTATCACCCTGCCTGCGGAGTGCACTCAGCGAGTTTCAAGCCAAGCGGACATCCATGGAGGGTTCTTCTCCTCGTGTCCGATACGTCATTGGTGCCGCGTATCCGTGCGCTTCACCGTACCAAGGAGAAGTACCCGTCGCCAAGGGCTCCGCAGGCGTAACAGTTTGTGAGGCTGGAAAGACCACAGCCCCAGCATAACCATCAGCGGTCACACGGGCAAACCACACGTGAGGATACCCTCGCTGTGACGTCAATGGAGCATATACCAACTGTGGATATTCCAAGCTTTCGAGACGATCTCTCCAAGGCATGATCGACAGCTTCGGTTTTTCGATGCTATAGTACTGAAGAATTCTCCTTCGTCGGATCCATATCTCGAGCAGGTTGGTATGCGGCTATGGGCAACGGGGGACACATGAAGACCCGTGCTGCTGTCTTGTATGGACCCACTCGGCAGTTCCAGGTGGAAGAACTCGACCTTGACGAGCCGAAAGCCGGAGAGGTCCTGGTCAAGATGGTAGCAACCGGCATGTGCCACTCCGATTGGCACTTCGCCACCGGCGACTTCACAACCAACTATCCTATAGTGACAGGTCACGAGGGCGCTGGCATCGTCGAGCAGGTCGGCCCCGGCATCACCGAAGTGCAGCCTGGTGACCATGTCATCGTGACATTCATTCCCTCATGCGGCAAGTGCCGGTGGTGCCTCACCGGTCTCCCTGTCCTTTGTGATCGTGGCGCGAACATCATCGGCGGCGCACTGCTCGACGGAACTTTTCGGTTGCATACTGTGGATGGACGGGACGTCGCACAGCTTGCTGGCATTGGGTGCTTTAGCGAGTATATTGTGGCTCCTGTGGAGACACTCATCCGCGTCGAGCCGGACATCCCCCTGGATAAGGTATGTCTTGTTGCCTGTTGTGTGCCGACAGGATTTGGTGCCGCCACAAAGCGTGCCGAAGTGCGCCCTGGTGACGTGGTGGCCGTGTTTGGGCTCGGCGGCGTGGGCATGAACGCCGTCCAGGGCGCCGCCCTCGCCGGCGCCTCCAAGGTCATCGCCGTCGATATCGTCCCCTGGAAGCTCG
>DAOTWO010000414.1:0-1647 GCA_034435855.1 Thermomicrobium sp.
CGTCGGCGCCGACGCCGTGGGTAATGTCCATGATCCGCTGGACTGGATCCTCCCGCGTGGGGTTGATGGTGTGGGTGGCCCCAAACTCCTTGGCCTTCTCCAACTTCCAGTCGACAAGATCGATCGCGATCACCTTCTCCGCTCCAGCCATGGCGGCACCCTGCACCGCGTTCATCCCGACTCCACCAGTGCCGAAGATTGCCACTGTCTCCCCGGGACGGACCCGGGCGCGGTTGACGGCAGCACCCCAGCCGGTGGGGACAGCGCAGCCAACCAGACACGCCCGATCCAATGGGAGATCCGGATCGATCTTAATGACCGAGTCGACCGGGCAGACGGTGTACTCACTGAACGCCGAAACGAGCGCAAACTGGGCAATATCTTCACCAGTTTGGTTGTGCAAGCGGACCGTGCCGTCCAGTTGCGTCCCTTGAGCAATCAAAATGCCACGATCACAAATCGCGGCCAACCCGCTCAAGCACCAGCGGCACTTGCCACATGCTGGGATGTAGCAGAGGACGACATGGTCGCCAGGCTTGAGGTCGGTGACACCGGGCCCGACCTTCTCGATGATCCCTGCGCCTTCGTGACCCACGACCATTGGGAAGCGCACTGGTGCAGCTCCCGTGGCGAAGTGCCAGTCGGAGTGACAGAGCCCGGTCGCCACCAGTTTGACCAGGACTTCCCCCTCCTTCGGTTCATCGACCTCAATCTCCTCGATACTGAAAGAGCGAGTCGGGCCGTACAGAACTGCCGCTCGGGATTTCATCAAGTACCTCCTCGCGTTTTTGTTTAGCGGTGAACCGATCGCTGACTGAACGGATCGTAGCATGATGCTGCTCCAAGAGCAACGTACTCGTGCAGGATAGGAGAACAGGAGTGACGTGCTACTGAAATCGAGAACAGTGGGTACGAACGTCGTCCCGGGTGGAGCCTTCGAGAAGCTGGACAGAAGTGCTGATCGGGATGCCGGTGCATCACGTGAGTCCCCGATCAAGCGCTTGGGTGCTGGACGAGATCTCTGGGAAGAGTGCAAGTTCGAGGTGCTATCTCGACCTCTGACGTGATGTCGACAACTTGCGCGTTGTCTCCACTTTCCGCTATTGTAGACAGCGATCGTCGGAATCCGGGCGGTGGTGGAGGGACGTCGATGGCCGATCGAGACGTGATTGAAGCGTTGATTGCCACGTACCGGGAGCTCAACCAGCGTTTCCGGCCGATGCTCGCGGCAATGAACGCGGGGTCGGGTTCGATCGACGACCCATCAAGTCCGCTCGGGATCCTCTACCGACTTCGCAACCGTGAGTTGAATGCTTCACAGGCGATCAAGGAGATGCTGCGAGGGGGTGAGCGGACGATCCTCGATGACGAGGGGGAACCGCTCCTGACTGTCCATCAAACAGCTTTGGGACTGACTCCGACGGTGCTACTGAGCCAGTTTGGGACGGCGCGCGAGGCGACCCTCGCCATGGTGCGCGATCTTCCTGATGAGGTGTGGCAGGAGGAGTTCGAGACGCCCCGCGGGCGGATGACCCTGCGGGCCTATCTGGAGACGCTGATCACGCGGGACCGCGAAGCGATTCGAGCGCTCGAAGAGCGAATGGGACAACCTGTCCCGAAGAGCTAGCGTGTGGTTCCCGCGGGCGG
>DAOTWO010000415.1:0-3957 GCA_034435855.1 Thermomicrobium sp.
GCCTACGCACTCTTGGCACGTGATCAGGACACGCGTGACACCGCCGCAGCGGAGCGGTATGAGCGTGCGGTTTACGTTGGGACACTTGCCGGACGCGCTTCTGCCTGGATTGCTCCGGAACTCTTGGCGACGTACGACGACACAGCATTGCTCGAGATGGTGGAGCGTGAGCCAGGCCTGGCTCCGTTCCGGCGGCTACTCGAACGACTGGTGCGGGAGCGGCCGCACGTGCGTTCGGCCGAGGTCGAGGAACTCCTCGCTGAGACAACACCGCTCGCGCACGCACCCAGCACGGCCTTCACACTTTTGGACAACGCCGATATCCGATACGGCACAGTTACCGACGTGGACGGCAGCACGGTCGAACTGACGAAAGGTCGTTATCAGCTGCTTTTAGAACGACGGGACCGGCGCGTGCGACAGCAGGCCTACGAGGTCTTCAACGCGCCGTACATTGCACATCGGCACACGCTTGCTGCGCTCTTGAGTGCTGCGAACCAGCGTGATGCCTTCTCTGCACGAGCCCGACGATACGACTCCGCGTTGCACGCCGCCCTTCACCCGGACAACATCCCCGTCGAGGTATATACGACGCTGATCGCGCTGGTGCGCCAGCATGCACATCTTCTCCAGCGATATCTGGCGTTGCGGAAGCGGGTTTTGGGTCTCGAACGCCTACGGACATTCGATCTCTACGTGCCACTGGTGGAGCGACCGGAACGCTCGTACACGTACCAGGAAGCACGCGAGCTCGTGCTCGAAGCGCTGCGTCCGCTTGGTGCAGACTACGTCGAGCCGCTGCGAGCCGGGCTCGCCAACCGTTGGGTCGATGTGCACGAAACCGTGGGGAAGCGATCAGGAGGCTACAGTCTCGGCGTGTATGGAGTCCACCCGTACATCCTGCTGAACTGGAACGGAACATTGCGCGAAGTGTTCACGTTGGCCCATGAACTCGGGCACGCGATGCACTCCTACTTTAGCTCCCGGACCCAGCCACATCCGACCGCGGAGTACACAATCTTCGTGGCCGAAGTGGCTTCGACCTTCAACGAGCGGCTGCTCACGCACTATCTTCTTGAGACGACGACTGACCCGCGCGAGCGAGCCGCACTGGTCAACGACGCGCTCGACACGTTCCGGATCGCGTTGTATCGCCAGACACTCTTCGCCGAGTTCGAGCTCCTGACGCACCAAGCCGTGGAGCGCGGGGAAGGGCTGAGCGCGGATGGGCTGTGCACGCTCTATGGCCGACTGATCAGCGAGTACTACGGCCCGGATCTTGAACTCGACGACGAAGTACGTCACGAGTGGAGCCGGGTACCCCACTTTTATCGGGCGTTCTATGTGTACCAGTACGCGACCGGCTTGGTGGCTGCGACCGCCTTGGCTCGCGCCGTCCTCGAAGGGGACGAGGTGGCACGGCAGCGTTATCTGGCATTCCTCGCGGCAGGATCCTCCAAGGATTCGTTGGAACTCCTACGGGATGCGGGTGTTGACTTGACGACGCCGGAGCCATATCAAGCAGCCTTTGCGACGATGGAACAGGATCTGGCAACGTTGGAGTCAGCACTCGTGGAACTTGGCTTGTTGGGGTGAGTGAGGGGAAAACCGTCAGCGCAGCCCGGGAGCGGATTCTGCCACAAACAGATGAACTGATAGGGGGCCGAGCAAACGAACCCCTGGGGTCGGGCGGGCACGGCAGGAATAAGGTTCATGCTCGCGGAGAACGGCACGCCATCGACTGCACATCCGCGGCCGCAGCATCCTGCGGTGTCCGCGGTGGGCCCAAATGGAAGAGATCGTGCTCCGGACTCGCGATGTGGACTCGCACTGCAAGCTGCGCAGGCTCGGACATGTCGGTCACTAGCTGACCGAAGCATATGGAATACCCACCAATGGCCCAACGGTGCCCGATCGGGCATTGGAAACTGCTCTTCGTACGGTAGAGACGAAGAGTCTCACGTTAGGGGGAACGCGGGTACACCCTGAGCGGTCGCACACGGTGTGTGCTGGACAGCGACCATGGGCTCTCGCCACGATGAGGAAGAAGCGCGCTCGGCGATATGGAGAGCAACAGTACCGAGCATGAACGTGCGGTATCGGACTGCGAGGAAGCCACTGCTACGCAGGAGCGCGGCGAGCTCGTGCGGCGTCGGGAACGCGGCGGTCGAGCGGGGTAGGTACCGGTAGGCCTCGCGATCACCGCTGACGAGCCCACCAAGCCAAGGGACGAAGCCATCGAAGTAGAGCCGGAGGAGGGGGGCAAGCAGGCCACGAGCAGGGCTTGTCTCCAGGATGACGAGACGTCCGCCGGGCCGCAAAACCCGCGCGAACTCACCGATGGCTGCGGCATAGTCGGGGAGGTTACGGAGGCCGAAGGCGATCGTGCAGACATCAACCGAACTATCGCGGAGTGGAAGGCGCATGGCGTCACCGCAGAGGAGCGCAACGCGCTGCGCACGTGTCGCTGCACGCTTGCGGGCGGCAAGGCGGAGCATCTCGACGCTGAAATCCAGGGCGAGCACACGGCAAGCCCCCTGAGCAGCAAGCTCGAGCGCAAGATCACCAGTGCCGGTGGCCACATCGAGGATGACGGAAGGAGCGACCTCGAGAGCAGCCCGGGCAGCAGCTCGACGCCAGGCGATGTCCCGGCCAAAGGTCATCACACGGTTCATAAGATCGTAGCGGCGGGCGATACGGTCGAACATCTGACGGATCTCGCTGGGTGGTCGAAGGGCACCACGGCCGCTCATGATCGCTCCTTTCTCCGGTTGGAATCGTAGCGCAGAGCTCAGCGGCCGTAGAGACCGACGAGCTCACCGGTGGCGAGAATGTGCCCTTCGATGGCCCGCAGGAATTGGTCGCGCGTGGCACCCGGCGCAAGGCCGGTTGGGCGGTCGAGTGCATAGAGGCGGAAGACGTAGCGATGTGAGCGACCGGGCGGTGGGCACGGCCCGCGGTAGCCAAGTGTCCCGAAGTCGTTACGACCTTGACGCGCACTGTCAGGGAGCGTGTCCAGCGGTGGAATACCCGCGGCTACCGACCGTGTGTGGGCAGGAAGCTCGTACAGAAGCCAGTGGGTGAAGGTGCCTCCTGGTGCGTCGGGATCCTCAACGAGTAGGGCTAGCGACGCGGTGCCAGGTGGCGGCTCACTCCAGGCAAGCGGCGGTGAGCGGTCAGCACCATCGCAGGTGTGCTCGACCGGAATCGTCGCCCCCGGGGTGAAGGCGGAGCTGGTCAATGCGAGCTGAGCAGTGAGAGGGCTGGGGCTTGGTGTGGAGGTCGGGACACCGCATGCCCAGAGGAGCGACAGCGACGCGAGCCACAGCCAGCGGAGCGATCCGCCGAAACGCATGAGACTCTCCCGAACTCCTCATGCGATGCCCTTCCGGGACACCCCATGATCTTGCAGGGTAGCGTAGCGTAGAAACTCGCTCGATGGGAGAGACTTTGTGCCAATGCATCCGTGGTCTCCGTCAGGGCAAGACGCAAGCTGGCAGCGACTCCTCGTTCCGAGCAGGAGCTCCTGACCCGTCCCGAGAACCTGTCGCGCGAAAAGCGAAGGAGACAGAGGACCAGGCAAGAGCCCATTTCGTGAGCGCTGCGGCACACGCGGGATACTTGACGAGGCATCGATGCGCCTCCAACCGCCCGTCACACTGGCTCACTGAGAAAGCAGCGACCGAGGGCAGATTGGTGAACAGACCGGTGTTACGCATGCGGAAAGAGAGCAATGTGCTACAGTGGCGTGTCCTGCTTGTTGATTCTCTGAGGAGTGAGGGGAGGTGAGGAAGGAACCGACACACGGCCCGCGCAGCACCATCCGGCGGCATCCAGAGCGAGCAGCACCAGACGAAGTGAAGGAGATCTTGGCTGCTGGGCTCGTGGCTCACGTCGGCTTTTGTGAAGACGGACAGCCATTCGTCATCCCGATGTCGTACCACTACAGCCCGACAA
>DAOTWO010000416.1:0-2644 GCA_034435855.1 Thermomicrobium sp.
GTCACATCAAACGAGCCGCGCGTCCCGCTCCCAGATGTCGCCATGGCCGGCTGCTCATACAGTACCGATCCGTCCGCTGTACTCAGGCGGACCATGAACATGGCCTCGAACGTGTTCGCCGTCCCCGTCACGCGGAGCGGACTGCGCACCGTCTCACCCGGCCCGGGTGCTTCCGGGAAAATGAGCGGCAGGAGGTCTTCGAATTCATCGCGCCCCGGCGGCGGTTCGACGATCACTCCTTCGCCGCCAATCGCTGGTACCGGCTGACCATCCAACCGGAAGCGGACTGCTTGGACCGTCGGAAACTGCGTCAGTGTGAAGACCACCTGGGCAACGCGAGCACGCATGGAGAAGGAACCACCACCGCTGGCAAAGTCCGACGAAAGGTCCACGGTGGCCACCCCGTCCGCGATCGTCAGCTCGCGCAGCTCCGTCCCAACCGGAATCTCGGTCCTGAAGCCCCACTCCTCCTCGCGGGGAGTCGGTCCAGCCAAGAGCTCGAGGAGCGCTGCCGTGCCAACACGCGGCGTTTCCGGAATCGGCCGACGAACTACTGACAGCTTCTCCCCTCGCAGGAAGTAGACTGCAACGAGTGTCGCACGGCCCGGTGTTGCCGTCACCTCAGGCGTTCCCACGGAAGTAGTTGATGCAGGCGTTGGCGCGACCGTTGGGGTTGGAGCGACCGTCGGCTCAGCAGTTGGTGTCGTCGCACTTCCAGCGCCTGAAGTCGGCGTCACCTCAGCCTGACGACAGGCGATCAGGAGTGCACCAGCAGCGAGCCAAATGACGAAGTTGCGGCGTCGCATATCCTTAGTCCCTTCTCCCGAATGCAGTCTGCCGGTACGCTCCCCGGAACTCCTCCGGTGCTCACCAAGCCTACCGCACCGGCGCCTTTCAGCGGGCTCCCGCAGTAGCGTGGAAACGTCGCGTCACCTCAGCATGGATCGCGGGCCAGTCCCCAACGAGGACAGCAGCTCCGCTGGGGAGTGTCGCGTCCTGGACCATCCCTGCCAACGAGGCTGTCTCTATCTGTTCAGGTGAGAGCTCAAGGCCAAGCCGAGCCAATGCCAGGACCTGCCGGAGGCCCAGATCGGTTCGCACTGTATTTCCGAGCGCCGCAAGGAGCTCCGGTGCCCGCCGCAATGCCTCGATGCGGAGCGCCTGCGCCTGGAATGCGACGAGCACCTGCTGCTGGCGCAGCCCGCGAGCCAAATCATTATCGTCGTGCCGTGTCCGCACGTATGCAAGCGCCCGTGCACCATCAAAATGCTGCAGGCCCGGTGCGAAGTAGAGCCGCTGATACGTAAAGTCCGCTCCTGGAAACTCGTCGTCCTTGAGAGGTGCCGGCACATCCACCACCACGCCACCGAGCAGGTCGAGAATCTGCACAAAGCCTCGGAAGTCAACCTCGGCAAAGGCATCGATGCGAAGACCGAAATTGCGCTCGACTGTCCTCATCAAGGTGACCGGCCCACCGGTTCCGTTCGTCTCCCCGTAGGCATACGCTGCATTGATCCGGTCCCAGCCGACCCCGGGAATCTCAACCAAAAGATCCCGCGGGATGGAGAGTATGACCGCCCGCTTTGCAACCGGATCAACCTGCGCGAGGATGATTGCATCGGCGAGCGGCAGAGCCCCCTCGCCCGCACGCTCAGGCGTTGTATCAATCCCAATGAGCAAAAGCGTGATCGGTTCACTCCCCTCCCAACGTGGGAGCTCTGTTGACGTTGCTGTCGGTGTCGGCAGATGGATTGTCGTTGGTCGAACCGTTGGGAGCGGCGGGCTTGGAACCCGCGTCACGAGATCAGTTCGGGGAGCGGGCGTCACAAAAATGGAGCGGTAGGCCTCCTGCGCCGCCAGCCCCAGCCGAACGAGGTACCAACCAGCTGAGACGAGAGGAATCAGAGCCGAAAGCGAGAGCATGACAAGGCCAACACGCCACACCGGTCGGCGAGAACGCACTCTTGGACGCAGCTCGGATTCCGGCGGATGCTCTCCCGCCTCGGATCGATCCCCCACGGCTCCACCTCGGGTCGGATCGCCCCGAGTCTACCAGAACACCGGCTCACCCGCCTGCTTTCATATGGCTCAAGAGCATACTCGCTCGTCACCCACAGCGAGCGACAAACGGACTTTCAGCCGAAGAGGACCTCCTGCTCGTGCGGATCGCTGGTCGCGATCCCCAGTGCCTCACGCGCCGCCGCGACCATCCCGAGCGAGCCAGTGACCAGCACGAGATCGTCCGACGCGGCCCGCGCGAGCGCCTCTGCCAGCGCTTCTGACACAGAGCGGAAGGCCTTCGCCTCCCCTCCGGGTACATGGCTCGTCCAAGCCTCCAGTAGTCGCTCAGCCGTTGCCGCACGCGGTGCGAACGCCTCGACGGCGAAAAATGCGCTGGACAGGGGCGCAAGCGCACCGACGATCCGCTCGATCTCCTTGTCCCGAAGTACTCCAAGTACCAACCAGAGGCGGTTCCAGCGGAATGCCTCGCACACAGCCTGGGCAAGTCGTTGAGCCGACTCGCGGTTGTGCGCTCCGTCCACCACAACCAGCGGTCGCTCACGCAGCACCTCGAGTCGCCCCGGCCAGGAGACACTCGCGAGCCCCATGCGCACAGCCTCCTCTGACACCGCGATTCCGGCTT